>NZ_CP082285.1 GCF_019880225.1 Halobaculum rubrum | reverse complement strand
AGACAGACGCGTCCAACGGTCTATCTAGTTAGGCTAACTAATTAGCCTAACTAGACTGGATATCTCGCGGGGTAGATGGTCTATGCTCCTCGTCAGTTCGGCCTTTCGAAGCCAGCGCTAGTTTATTGATAGCGTGTACGTGTCAAACTGGTCTGTGATTGTCGTGGTATCCATGCGCTGGCCGTCGATCTTCAGTGTGATGGGCATTTCACCTGCTCCCTGTCCTGTAAGTTCGACCTGGCCAGACTCCGGCAGTGAGGGAACGCTGATTACAGTTTCAGAGCCCCCACCGAGCCACTGCCATGTGTTATCATCGGACTGTTCGGGTCCGTACGACCCCAAAATGAACGCAACTTCGTCGACACCAGTTCCAATGTCGGCATCGAGCTCTGCTTGACCATTTGCGTTCCGGATAGTCAACTGCTGAAGCATGAACGTGAGCTGACGCCCGTTCTCAACGTCAGGATTCATCGCTGACTCTGAAACAGTTCGATCAAAGGATACTGTGAATGTCTCGCCATCAAATGTCGGTTCCTCACGCTCTTCGGTGGCAAGGGCATTCGCTGTAATATCTAAGTACGCGGTCCCGTGTTCCTCACTCGGCTCAATCTGTGTGTCTTCATACCATTCATTGAATGAGGTAACAAGGATTGGGCCATCAGCGTATCGGCGGGCTGCATTTGCCGTCTGCTCGTAGATCTCCGGTGTCGATTGTACCGGTTCGTTGTCTCGCTGGACGTGAGTAATCTCGGTGTCATCGAACCCAGGAACCGCAGTCGGAATTACGTCAACATCGACGTATTCTGCCGCTCGATACCATGACCGGTATGATGATTGTGCGGCCTCAACGAACGCGTCAACAGTGGGATTTTGTGGGTCGTACACACTGTATGTCGTGACTGCGTCCGCGACCTCGACGATCGGAGATGCGTTGACTCCGGACTGTGTTGGGATGTCCACGATGAGGTACGGTCGTACACCGGCAGCCTCAACCGCTGCTTCATAGGCGCCCCGAACGTCCCCACGAAGGTTCTGCGCCACCCAGATATACAATACTGGCCGACCGTCGATGTGCTTGTACGCGTCTCTCTGGAAATACGTCTCAGCGAGATAACTGAGATCGTCAGCAAATTCGCTTTGAATAACGTTATCATCGAATTCGACAGGCTCAGAACCCAATCGACCAGTTGTTTCATATAGAATCGACCACTCAAGCTCGTCGGCACGAGGATGCTCAAGGATATCCTGCTGCAGGCGGTTGTCGTGACTTCTGTGTCGTCCCCACCAAGAAACGTTGAGCCATGAGATGCCGGCTTGGCGACACCAGTCGATGTGCTGTTCAATGACGTCTGGGTCGGTGGAATTGTAGTTCCCCAGAACGGGTGTCGACGGCGACTCTAAACTCCACTCACCATCGTTCCAGCTGTGTAACGGCGCTCCATACCACGGATAATAGTGCGCACCGACATCTCGAACGGTGTCTGGCTTGGCGGCTCGAACGACGACCGTCCCAATTTCTCGGTCGCCAACTGCGACTGTTTGTGTGCCCGTGTCCGGTGGTGTCGCTGTTAATTCGACTTGGGTTGTTTCACCGGGACTGAGCGACACACTCTGCGATTTCAATTGGTGACCACCGACAGACACCGAAAGCGTCTGCGCGAACTCTTCGTCTTCAGTGTTCTCGATGTCGATTGTGACCGTAATAGACTCTCCGTGAACGAGGTCCGTTTGATCGAGAGTCGCTTCGATGGTTGCGGCCGTATCCGCCGCAGTTGCCGATCTGGCGGTTGATTTCGTAGTTTCCGCTTCTGTTTGTACGCTGGTTTCATCGCTGTTGTTGGTTGAGGGCTGTCCACAGCCTGCGAGTAAGCTCGCAGTGAGAATGCCCGATGTCGATAAGAGAGACCGACGTGACAACTCAGCCATATTCTGGTTCAAGGCAATGTGGGTTGTAAACATTCGGCTCTGCTGAGAACAAAATAAGCAGAATCTATGGAAACTACAACTGAATTATTTATTATGTACTCTATTTTTCGATGACCGCTGATTTGGCACAGAAGAGAATTTCTATCGCAATATACGATTTATACGAGGGCGGATTCCGATATATCGGTCGAATTCGGGGGTATGAAGGCTAATTGCATCAGATTACGATTCTGCTTGATCCACTCTAGCTTACGCCAGTAAGCACAAGTGGATTCTAGTACCCCCGCGCCCTCGGGTGAGTCACATGGATACCGGAGACGAACAACAGGGGTTCACAGGCCGCGTTCGCCCTTCCACACCGCTACCTGACGCCCTCGAGGCGTTCGTCGCCAACGTGAGCAAAGGAGATTCCGGACGTCACCGGGGGGAGGTCGAGCGTGTGGTTGGCGACTTCGTCGAGCGAGCGCAGCGGCGGGGCGCTGATCAGGTTCGGGATCTCGGCCAACGCCAGCTCGAGCAATTTGCCGACCACCTCGCTCGGCGAGCGTGGGCACGCGAAGACGATCCCACCACCGGCATCACCGGCCGCACAGCCCACCAGTACTATGCGCTCGTCCGCTCCTTTTGCACGTTCCTCGTCGAACGTGACGCCCTGGAGTCGAATCCGGCGAAGTCGGCGGTCGCGAGCGACGGGCTCCCCGACCGCTCCGTCGGCGTTCGCGACGACGATCGCCAGCAGTTCTGGAGCCCGTCGACGCGCGACGATATCGTCCGGTGGTTGGACTGGCGCACTGAGGACGCGCTCGATCACGGTTGGCTCGAAGCAGATCGAGCAACTCGGGACCGTGCGCTCGTCGCTGTCCTCGCGTACTCCGGCGCTCGCGGCGCCGAGCTGTTCCGTGACCCCCAGAATGAGCGCCGTAGCGGCCTCCGGTGGCGCGACGTCGACCTCGAGGACGGCGTGCTCCGCGTGTACGGGAAAACCCAGGAGTGGCAGCAGTCACCCCTACTTGAGCCCGGCGTCGAACGGCTCCGCGCGCATCGTCGACGACAGGATCCACCGACCGAGGAGTGGCCGGTCTTCCCGACTGGGCACCTGCCGAGTCTGTACGAGGTCGTTCGCGATGCCGACGTCGTTGACGAGGAACCGACGAAAAGTACTGTGTGGCCGCTGCTGCGCGAGCACGACCTAGTCCCGCCAGCGCTGTCGACGGCGGGGGCGCGCTCGCTCCTGAAGCGGCTCTCGGCCGAGAGTGGGATCACACAGGATGGCGAGCCGCTGCTACCGCACGGCGCCCGTCGAGGGCTCGGTGATGAGCTGTACGATACGAGTGCAGAGTTGGCCCAGGAGGTGCTGCGCCACCAGTCCGTCGAGACCACCCACGCGAGCTATCGCGATGACGATATCGAGCGCCTCCGCGATGCTGCTGAGGACGCGCTCAGTGGTACTTCATCCGGCAATCGATAGAATCGAAGGGCTATTCCGGATATCCTGTCGCGTTTCCTTTCACAGGCGAACATTTGAATCGGCCGCTAATTAGGTGTGCGAACCTATCGGCGAAATTTCTGATAATTATGCTAGGTATTCGTACAACCGTGCTGAATACAGGGCGCATATGCAGCACGCGTCGTCACTCTTGCTCAGGGTGGCCGAATAGTTTTGCAGTTGCGATGGAAACTATATTTATGAGTGAGCCAGGTTCAGCGTGGGTTGAGCAGGGCGTCGGTCGGATTGTTGCCTATGTTGGTCGGAGCGAGACCCACCGCGTAGGGTTCGTTATCGGCGTTTCTCTGTTGTTTTTCCTGGTTGCGGTCGTGAATTCGTACTTTGGGGGGCTTGTACCACTCATCTTCAACGTCGTGTTGGTGGTGTTCCTCTACACGCGACCGTCTGCACGAGCGACGGTGACAGCCAGTGCCACTGGCCCCGGGCTCATCTATCTCGTGTTCTATCTCTATCGGGTCATTGGCCCCTTTGAAGGGCCTGTAGGGGGATACGAGCCGTTTCTATCGATCCTTCTCCGAGAATCTCAGTTGCTCGTAATCGGAATCCTGTTACTGGTGCTTGGAGCCTGGCTCCGTCGAATCACGTCGTGACGACCGGGTCTGCTGTATTCGGCTTCTATATTTAGCAAGTATTTATATCAATTTCTAATGATTTCAACAGAGCCGAAGGATTCAAAATTGCTCCAGGGTTGCACCACTGAGCGGAGTATAGAATACAATTCTCCCAAACGACTATTGAGTGATTTGCCTACTCAAGACCTTGTGTACCGCTTCTCATGTTCTCCAGGACCAGCTACCCTGACACAGAGTGAACTGATGGATCATCAAGAGGTTAGTCACCATCCGGATCAGTCTTGAAATATCTCAATAATCCAAGTCCCCCCGTGATTCCGATGGCTGTCAGTGGGACTGTGAAGCCTGGTTGGCTTACCGCTGTTTGGCTATTGGATGTGGATTCAACCGCCGATCCTGTAGGTGAAGATTCTGCTGGGGTCAGTGAGGTGGTGCCAGTTGAAGACTCGGTTGTGGTCGGTGTCGGGGTGGATGTACGACCAGTCGGAGCAGAGGCAAACTCTAATGAATAGCGTTGCCAACGGCTGTTCTCTGGAATGTCTATTGTTCCGGCTGATTCATCTCCAACAGTAATTGTAACTTCGAGATCTACTTGCTGAACCGGCCGTCCAGTGATCCTGAGTGCAGCCGCATTGGCTGCAATCTCAGCGGGGATGTAAATGTACGTCTGAGCAGTTCGTGCGTCCTCTCCAACGAACCAGCGCCAAGATCTGCCCCCATGTTCGGCAGGCCATGAAGTTCCCCCCGATAACACGGGCTCATGCATCGGATCGCCAATATCGTAGGACTTGATGACAGTTCCTTCACCGTCTAAAAACTCCAGCTGCGAACAGGCAAATGTCAGCCACCGGCTGTCCGCTTTTGAGACATCTTCATTGACTTCGTGCTCCAACACGGCTCGGTTAAAACTGAAGACAACAGACGTGTATTCAGGGAGTTGTGGGAGGGAGTTCTCTGAGATAATCCGTTTGAAATACTCGTAGAGAGGAGTTTTCGATCCATCTGGACGAATCAACCAGAAGCCCTTGCCGTCTTCATTCCCATAGATTTGCCAGTACAGTGTCCACGTAGCACCCCAGTCGAGAGAGACATTAGTAGCCAATTTGGAGATCCTCGTGCCGTTTTTGTCACCCACCCACGTGAGGGGCAGTCCGTATTCCCCTATGAAGACGTTCTTATCTGGGTCTACTAATGTCTCTGTCACATACTCACCGGGCGTAGGAGCATGCTGGTTGACGAAATCAAGGATGTCCCGCATTTTTTGCGGTGCTTCATTCGGATTCCAGCGTCTGTGTGCCGCCCACATCTCTCGATAAGAATTGTGTGAGACCAGATCGACAGTGGATTCAGGCACTACCTGGTTGATCACGCGTCGCTGACCACGCATCGCTCGCCGAACCATGTTGACCTCCGCTGCATGAAGGACTTTGACATCACTGTCAATTTCTTGCCGCGCCCGATTGACGCCTCGCTGACGAGCATTCAACCACTGAATCATCCCCTCGACAGCTGTGGCGGTTGGCTCTTGGTCATCCTCACGGATCTGATTCGCCTTGACTTCATCCCGTGCAGAAAACGGAAGGATTGCCCAATCACCCTGCCAATGCTGGAGAATGAATTCTTTCCCCGTCCCGTGGTACTCTTCTAGAAGATGGGCCGTTAACTCATAGAACGACTCTTCCTCATGTTGTAGTTGTGCATCACTGACACCATGTCTGAAATAGTGTTTTCCACCTTCTCCATGAGAAAACCCACCGGAGTCGTTCATCGAATATGCGACCAAAACATACGTCCTAAAATCGCGTTGGAACAGTTCCCTGAAGTACTCATGACGCGCGATCTCAACCATGTCAGTGAACTGCTCCGGCCAATCGCTGTTGTAGCGATATTTTTGTTCTCCTTGTGTCCCAATGTGGTGGAACCAGAGTTTGATGACTCGTGATCCAAGGTCGCGAATTTGCTTCGCACCTTCATTCAGATAATCATCATCGGTCAGGTGATAGTTTCCGTCGACGTGATTGACTCCAATCCGATCCCGAAATTGTCTGTCTTGACTATTTGCCCGAGCTGAGTTTGTCCCTAGAGAACTGGTAGAAAAAACTGGGACTGCTCCGAGCCCTGAGCCAGCAAGCTGTATGAACTGTCGGCGATGCAATTCGGGCACGTTCGTCACTCGGTAATAATATATAAATAAAATTTGGTAGGGTAATGACAATCTCTGCACCAGGCTGACTCCCGTGCTGAAAGGGACAACGCGACTCGACCACCGTCTACTGATTGAACAGCGCAGTCGCTAGATTCAAATCAATTGGACCTGAGCCTGTTCGTATCTCATGGCGGGGTGTACGTACTTCCAATCGGCCGACTGGTACGACCTCGCATGGTCGGCTGTCGCCGAATGGGATCTCGACGCTGCCGTCGACGCGCTCGATGCAAACTCGATTGATGAGGCACCAGTCGCCCCTACTCGAGCCCGGCGTCGAACGCCTTCGCGCGCATCGCCGACGACAGGATCCACCGACCGAGGAGTGGCCAGTGTTCCCGACGGCCCACCTCCCGAGTCTGTACGACGTTGTTCGCGACGCCGACGCCGTCAGCGAGGAGCCGACGAAGGAAACTGTGTGGTCGCTGCTGCGCGAGTACGAATTGGTCCCGCCGGCGCTGTCGACGGCCGGTGCACGATCGCTCCTGAAGCGGCTCTCGGCCGAGAGCGGGATCACGCAAGATGGCGAAGAGTTGCTGCCTCACGGCGCTCGTCGAGGGCTCGGTGACGAACTGTACGATACGAGTGCCGAGCTCGCTCAGGAGGTGCTGCGTCACCAGTCAGTCGAGACCACCCACGCGAGCTATCGGGATGACGACGTCGAGCGGCTTCGCGGTGCTGCAGAGGACGCACTCAGTGGTACTTCATCCGGCGACCGATAGGAGCGAAGAGCTATTCCGGATATCCTGTCGTGTTTCATTTTATAGGCGAACAAAACTCCGAGGGTGGGATGCCGATCGTGGCTGCGTGAGTGGGTTGAACGGGATGAAACCCACGTAGACAGCATATTGGTGCGGGCAGCACAAAGTTTTTCCAGTACAAGAAACATTGCTACGTGTACTCTAGATAGAGTACGGAGTACATGAAAATGAGACCTAAGATTCCAGACACCCTTGCACAGCGAATTGAGGAGGTGTATCGACACGGAAATCACGAGAGCGGAGCTGAACTCGTACGCCATGCTGCTCGCAAGCGTGTGAATGAGTTGGAAGCAGAGTATCATGCCCAAGAGAAAGAAGTCAGAGATGTGTTTGACTATGAGATCCGCCGATCAATGGGCGGAGGGGTGCAGATTCGGCTGACTCCCCGCACCAATAGCCCTGTTCGATTCAAATACTTCTCGAAAGGTGATCCACCTCACACCACGATACTCGATACTGGGACTTCGTATATCGGTGAAGACACCCTGAAATCGGCACTCCAGATGGAGGGTGTCAAAAATGTGAATATATTAACTGAAGGCACGATTCGAGTCGACGTGAGTGAGGAGAATCAGGTGCCTCTCTCAGGTGATGAGGATACCTTCGTCGACCGTATTTACGACGCAATGGGCGACCTCATTCAGGAGCGAAACCGTCGCGTAGTTGAGGGAGAGGAATCTAAAGATGAGGCGTATAAGCGTGCCATCAGGGACTATTGGAAGTACTCGCACCAACTATGACAGAGTGTATTATAGATGGGTGTGATGTGACATTCCATGATGCACGCGGAGTCGATTCGCATTTCGCTTTTACGACCTCTCCGTCGCATCCGCAGTCGAAAGCAGAAATCCTAAAACGTGAACTTAGTCGGGAAAACGAAACCGATAGATACCCTTCAAACTGGAAGAGTGTTCGCCAGCGGATACTTCAACGAGATGAGTACCAGTGTCAGAATCAAGGTTGCGATACACAAGGCGGACCCCATAGTACCGCTAAATTACAGGTTCATCATAAAACGCCTCTTTCAGAGGGTGGATCACATAGGACAAGCAACCTAATTACGCTGTGCCAGACCTGTCACAGCGATCATCATGGCTGGCCTATTGGAAGGAATGACGAGGGACAACTCTGGTTGCACGGTAGTGGTGACGATCTTCTCGTTCGGTGTGGTCGTTGCAACCAGGTGGCAATCCTGCGACGGAATCCCGATGATAATCGAATTATCTGCTCAGAGTGTGGCAACTACGAAATCGTAGAAGACCAGCCGAAGGTTAGTTTGAGCAAATGACAGAACAGCCATCAGACTCCAAGATAGATTCGTACAGTATCAACAGACGTGCAGTTCTCACCCTGTTCAGTTTGGGAGCAGTAAGTAGTGTCCCGAAAGCGGTCGCAGAACAAAACAGTGACACTTCAAGCTCAACTGAACAGAGTCGTCACCGTCTTCCTTGGAAACAAACGCGCTATCCACACCCTGTCTCTGCAGAAGAACTGGGTAACCGCCAATACGTCCCTGCTGGGAAGAGGATACACCATACGGGAGTCTGGGGAACTGTTGGTGATGAACCCCGTGAAAAATTAGAGGAATTCTTTCAAGTTACTGATCTCTCGTTCATTATTGATGGTGAAAGGATCTCATCCTCTGAAGGGTGGTGGAACTGGGAGAAAATCCCCTCAACAGACACAGAGACTGAGAATCAAGCACAGTGGCGTCGAGTATGGACCTACAGTACACCGCCTAAAGAGCCAGGAACATATGAATACAAAGTAATAGAAAGTTACAGTCAACCATTCACGACCAAAGTGGCTGAAGGAGAAAGCGAGACTTTGAGAGGTGTCCAGACTCGTGAAGGTAGATACACTGTGGGTCAATGTCTTCCGCCCTCCTGTACTGAACAATAGACAGATCGTCTGTACTTACCTATAGAGTCTCCTCGACCAGAAGCCGGTTCACCACCTCGAAGGCACAAACTCACCAGACCGGCCGATACTCACAATACCCCACAATTCAAATTGTGGGATAATAATGGCGGACGAATCCCCACCTACGCCGCCCGAGGATGCGCCCGCGTACGTCGTCGAGCCACTCGAACGGCAATCGGCGGACCGCCTCCGCGAACTTGCAGCGTGGGCAGCCAACCTCGCCGAACACAAAACGGCCACCGAACCCAACGGTGACCACCAGAAGGAGTTCCGTCGTCGGGTCGAAGCATCCGGCTATTCGGCTGACCCGACGGACTACGAGGCCGTCCCCGACCGTGCGTACATCTCGATCAAAGAACCGCAGGACGGGTACGAGTACGCTTACTGGCAGTGGCGCTCCGAGCCCGACGTCGACGCACCAGATAAGAACGAGGCGATTGGGCCACTCGACGACTCGTAACACTATTGTACGCGCCGTCTCACGTCAGTCACTCCGCCTCAAGGACAGTCTCCAGTTCGTCGCGACGTGTGTACGTCGTCATGAGCGTCGTGCCTGCCATCGCGGCGATCTCCTCGTGTGTTGGCGCTGATGCGAGGTTGACCAGATCGTACGCGTAGACAAGACACGCAGCAGCGATCCCTGCTCGCGAGCGATTGATCGTCTTGCCCGCATCCTCGAGTGCTTCGAGACAGGCGAACGCTTCAGTCGCGACAGCGTCGGGTGGATTTGCTTCGAAGCAAAGTTGAATGAGTACCGTTTCGACATCCGTGAGCACGAGCGGCACCTCACCTGTTCCCTGCAGTTGCTTGACCGCCTCTCGAGCAGCGAATTCATCAATATCGAGAGCAGCGGCGATCCGACACAGGGGTCGCGGAAGCCCGGCCGCGATACTCTCGATTCGGAGCGCGGCAGCGGCGAAGGGTCGAATGCCACGGCCACGGAGTAGATCATGCTCGTGGGCGACGACGAGCTGGTCACTCGCCGCATCGCCGACTCGGTCGGGGAGTCGGAGCTCTCGGACTGCGGTCGCGATCGCGGCGGCACTCTCCCCACGGTTCCATGCCGCCTTCGTATCTGCAGCGTCAAACTCTGGGATAGTTAGATCCGCATCTAACTTGCGCTAATATTACCGTTGTGGGATCGTCGTGTCCCGGCCACTCTAGTGGTCGTCCGTAGTGTCAGACCCAAGCCGGTTCGAAAGCTGGTCGAACCGATCTTGTGCCGACTCCGCTCGTGATTCCGTCTCCCGCTCGTTGTACATGGCCTCCATCAACTCCTGCGAGTCCACAGTCACTTCGAGGACGGCATCCTGGTGGCGGCCATCCTCGGGTAGCTCACTCTCGTCGACGACAAGTTGACGGAGCCCGTCGGGTGTCGTCACCTCCAGGACGGCGAGGTCGCCCTCGAAGCGATCGACCACTGCTATGTGCTCCCCGTCGGGGACGTCGTCGGTATCATCAGTCATTAGTTGTACTCCTCCTGCAGCACGATCGTCTCATCCTCCGCTCGGACAGTTACTGTATCCCCGCCATTGTTCCAGACTGGTGCAGATGTGCCCCAGTACAGGTCAGTTGTTGTATCCGAGCCACTCCCCGTGTGGAGGGTGATCTGACCCCCAGGCGCGAGCGTTGTTCCCTCAGGAACGGTGTAGACGTGGTCGGCGGCGTCCTCGACTGTCCACCCTGAAAGGTCGAGTTCGGTGTCGCCGGTGTTCTCGAAGACGACATACTCGTCGTTCAGGTTGTCGCGATCCGATCCCTCGGCGTCCGCGTGTACCTCAACGAGCTCGAGCGCGTCGGGGTCGGATCCGCCATCGGTGGAAGTCGGCGTCGACGTTGTCGTCGGCGTGACCGTCTGGACGTTGCCGCCCACAGCTGTGATCACAGCGCGCTGCTCGACGGGTGTGGTCGTGCCCGGCTCGACCGGGTCACCATCACGAATCGCGAGCGGATCCGTCGGTGCTTTGGCTTGCGTTTTGACCGTGACCGCTGAGCCGTTAGTCTCCATGACAACCGTGCCGTGGGTCGCCGTCCAGTAGATCGGGATCGACCGCTCGGCGAACCGCTCCAGGACGACCTCATGTGGGTGACCGTACTGTGAGTCGTAGGCGCTGGAGATCACGGCTACTTCTGGCGAGACGAGATCAAGAAGCTCGGAGCTGGAGCTGCTATCGCTGCCGTGGTGGCCGGCCTTGAAGATGGTCGCGTTGAGTGACTCGCCGTATTCCTCAACGAGGTACTCCTCTTGGTGCTCCTCGGCGTCCCCGGTGTGGAGGAAGCTTGTCTGGCCGAACGTCAGGTGGAGCACGATCCCGTTCTCGTTGCGGCTGTCGACATCCAGATAGGGATCTGGCGGTCCAAGCACGCGGGTCTCGACGCCCTCGAATGGAAGATCGTCACCTTCGCGGACCTCATACAGCGTGACGTCGTACTCTTCGATCGCATCGAGATACGCCTCGTACGTCTGCGTACTGGCGGCGATCCCGGGGTCATACACAGCGCCGACCCCCTCACCCTCGGTTTCGAGATACTCGATCACCGCGGCGTTTCCCCCGATGTGGTCAGCGTCATTGTGGGTGACGACGAGATGGTCGATTCGCTCGATATCGTGCTCTTTGAGATACGAAAGGACGTGTTCTCCGTCAGTCCGGAAATCGCCAGTATCGATGAGCATCGTCTCACCCGTGGGCCCGATGATGAGCGTGCTCGCGGACTGGCCTACGTTGATGAAGTGGACCTCCATCGAGCCCTCGGCCGACGACGACTGCGACTGCTCAGCTGTGGGTGTGTCAGAAGTGGACGGTACCGGTGACCCACCGTCATCCGTGACGCCTGGTGTTCCCCCAGTGCAGCCCGCGAGGACGACAACCACAGCGACGAGGGCCAAGTGCCACCTCCGTTGCATTCGAAGTAGATACGGTGAGCGACCACTAAGTCTGTCCGGTGCTGTGGCTTACTACCTCGAAGCGATCACTGTCGTGCGCTTCGAGCTCTGGGGGCTGTAGCTTTGGATTTAATAAAAATAATCTATTTTTTGCCCGACCCCGAAGATCGATGTCCGTCATCCCAAGCAGATATTCCAGTTCTGTCGGTATGTTGGCCATTTACATCACGCGGCTCTGAACCTCTACTCCTGAGTACCTCCCTGCGCTCACCGACAATAGAGACAAGTGACTCATACTCTGAGATTTCCTCTCCGTCTGAATTATGGTACTTGTTATTTTTGACAATCCCCGCTTCTTCAGCGTCATTCAGCCAGACCCGAACCGTTTCAGATTTAGCCCCACTGTGTCTGACTAGTTCAGATCTTCTTACTCTAGAGGAGTCAGACTCCAGTAATTTGTACATGATTTCGTAACCAAGCTTCCGGTTCAGCATCTTTTCCAACGAATCGAGTGGATCCATTCTCTTGCCCTCTTTATTATCTACATATTGAATCTCAGCCCAATTTTATCATATATGAATATTTCACTAATTGCCCACCCCAAAAACCGCATCCATCGTTCGCTATCCCCCGACGAGACACCTGTGTGAATCGGACGAGACAGCGAGATTTGGAAGGTGGTATTGTTTCAGGACCGGCCGCTCACGATCGCGAAAGCAGAAGGGTGAGGTCGGTTTCTGTGGAAAGTTCTTCGAGGAGTGTCGAAGGGATATCGAGCGAAGTTCCGAGCGAACATTCAGACGGACTCTGTAGTGAGGCAAGTAGTATAAAAAGTATATATAATAGCAAAGACCTTCGGCTGGACTACTCAGCTATGACACACAGACAGGGGAGAGTGTACGTGATCGGCGAAACCCAAACCGTCGCGGTGGCGTGTCCCCGTCCTCACCACCCACGATCCGTGATCGTCGACACGGTCGAGAGTGTCACTCGAATCGCAGAGGCGGTCACCGACCTGCATGGAACCCTCTACTACCACCTCGATCGACACCGACCGGTAGACGCACAGCCGACGGAGTTGGGAGTCCAGCGGGCGTTCGAGCTATGAGTTGGCGGCCTCGAGCTCGAAGTGCGGGTCGGGAAGGATATCCGCCACAGAATCGCCCCCAAAACGCGGACCGCTGGACCCGAACGTCATCCCCTGCCCACTGGGACCGGGAATGTCGAGGTCCTTCATGCTCAACAGGACCATGGCGTTCGGGCCGGATTCTCCCCACTCGGACCACGTGAAGAAGTGCCGCGTCTCTCCGGCGTTCATCGCGACGTGGCTCGGTACCCTCTGGTCGAAGTCCGATTGCGGGTCGTCTGAGCCGGCGAACAACATGTCCGGGATCTCGATCCGACCTCCATTTCTGAGATCGTATTTCGGTGGGTATGCCGAAATGAGATCGCCGTTGTGTTCGTCACCGTGTCGCAGCTGTTGTTCGGACAGCAGGATCCATCCTGCGGCCCTATCCCACGACCAGTAACCGGCCAGTTCTGCGTTCTCGGGCGCGCTGAAGATCAACTCCTCGACGCCCCCTGGGTCCGCCGGAAGCGATATGAAATAGCCGTCTTTGTTGTCCCTGACGGTGTTTTCCCCGAGCCATTCCCAACGCCCATCGGAGGTCTTGTGTGAGTGGATCAGGACGTAGTCAAATAACTCTCGGGTCCAGTCCACCCCGGACCGTTCACCAGCCGGGGAACAACGCACCGACAGTGTGAGGCTGTCAGGGGCGAGTGAACTCCACCGTCGCCTCCTCGGTGAGGATGGGCCACTCCTCGTTGAGGTTCGAGCGAACTCGCTTGTTCAGCGACCGGAACATGGCATGGCACAGGTCCGGCGTGAGCCACTCGGTGTCGATCCCCCGCTCGTCGAGCCGCGTCGCGATCTCCTCAACTGTCAACTCGAGGGGGTCGTGGGCGTCCGACACGACGGTGCGTCCCCAGAAGTCGATGTACGCCGGGACCCAGTGTCGGTATGGGCGCGCGAACTCGAACACGTCACTCAGGGTGGCGTTGATGCGGTAGAACGTATCGCCGGCCGAGTCCGGCGATTCACAGTGCGTGACTAGAACACCGTCGTCACGGAGACACCGCCGTAGTTCCGTATAGAACTCCCGCGTGAACACCGACGAGGCGGGCCCCTTGGGGTCGGAGATGTCCAAGACAACGACGTCGTACTCCCGCTCCGTCTCACGAACGAATTCTCGCCCGTCCTCAAAGTGGAGGGTGACGCGGTCGTCGTCGAACCCGGCCGCGAACTCCGGGAAGTACGACTTACACACCTCGACCACGCGTTTGTCGAGTTCGACGACGTCGATGCGTCGCGGGTCGTGCTTGAGTAGTTCACGGCTGGACCCTCCGTCACCACCGCCGATGACGAGGACGTCCTGCGGGTCCGGGTGCGTCAACATCGCCGGATGGATCATCGGCTCGTGGACACAGTGGTCGCAATCGGTCGCGATTTGGATCTCACCTTCGAGGGTCATTATCCGGCCGTAGCGCTCGGAGTCGAGGACGGTCACCTTCTGGAGGCTGGTGTCCTCGACGTGGATCGGCTCTGCACAGACGTACTGATACATCGTCTCGGAGTGGTAGTTCGCGAACCAGTGGGTCTCGGTAGTGTCGTAGGTCATAGGTCGTGTGGAAGGGTGTCGTAAGCGATCGTCGCCAGTTCGTTGTGCTCACCGGTGAACGGGAGGTCGTCGTATCGACGCAGTTCCGTGGCGTCGAACTTCGCCAGAAGCGCCCGTGCCCGTGACACGAGCTCGCGCCGGTCATCACTCGAGTATCGGCTACTGAGTGGGCAGCCAACTAGGACGATCCGAACGACCGCCGATTCGTCGTCGAGCACGAACCCGAGCGGGAAGAGTCGACAGTCGAGGGGGCGGTCGTCGTAGACGGTGCAGTGCCCCTCCTCGTCTAGAAGCTGGCATGCACCGTCGGCTCCTGTTGCCGTCCGGCGACCGTCGTCGGCGACGGCGGTCTCGTGTCCCGCCGCCCGGAGCCGGTCTGCATCCGCCGGTCGAAGGTACGCGCCTCCGGTACAGCAGGCGGAGCCACACTCGTCGGCACACAACGCTGCGGACGCCTCACGGCTCACTGCGACGCACCTCCACGAGGTACTCGTCGGGGAGCGGGAACCGCTCACGGAGCGTTTCGGCGTCTGGGAGGTCCGTGCACGTCAACAGTTCGACGTGCGCGTACCGATGTTCCGGCCACGTGTGTACGGAGATGTGTGACTCGCCGATGACACCGAAGCCAGTCACGCCGATCGGTGCGAAGTCGACGGCCTCGTATTGGAGGAGCGTGAACCCGAAGCGCTCGACGACGTCGTCAACCAACTGCCGAACCGCAGCTAAGTCGTCGAGTGCCGCGGACGGTGCCTCCAGTTCGATGACCGCGCGATACATCTCCGGTCGGGTCCACTCACCGTCGGGAACGCTGGGGCCCGTCGGAGCCTCCATCGCGGAACCCGCATCGGGCGCTGACGACTGGTGTGCCATCACCTGCGATGAGGACGAACTCCCGGGAATAAGTCTCCTACAGGCTACAGAAGTTGTAGCGTGCTGGCCACTCGGTGACGCCGATTACAGGCAGTCCGATCAGACAAGACAAACGATGTCCGGTCCCGGCGGTAGATTGAGATGGGTGCTCTGACGTGGACGTGATATGATCGATCACGACCGGGCGCACCGGGGACTGCTCGTGGTCTGTGTGGGTGTGCTGATAGTGAGTGCCGGCTGTACGGGGGGCCAGCAAACGCCGACTCCCGACTCAGACCCATACTTCGAGATAACGGAGCCGTCCCCGGCTCCGACCGGTCCCGCCGGTGGCGACGAAGTGATCACGTACGAGCGGTTCACCTCGAACGATCACGCGGCGATCGTCACGTTCTCGAACGCGGCGTACGAACCTGTTTCGGTCGGGATAACCATCTTCGTCGACGGAACAGTTGTGTTGGACCGTACCATCCGGACCGACAGCTCGTATGTGCTCCCCCTGGTTCCGTTAGACGTCGGTGACGACGTTCGGATCGTGACCTCGTACCAGGGGAACATTGAGGAATTCACCTACACCGTTCGTTCATCGGAAACCACGTACATCGATATTGAGGCTCACGAGGAGGGGATCCAGTTTCGGACGTGATCGGAGGACACCACAAGATGAGGTCAATCGATTGGGACACCGATGACCGCAGACTGTTCAGCGGTCAAGAGATAAAAAACAGTATCGGTAGAACTGGTGGTCTATTTGGACGGTTCGTCATCACTCGCCAGGGAGCCAATCCGGGGTGTGAAACTCGAACCCGACCCTGTCGCCCTCGAGTTCGACTGTCGTGATCCCTCGAAACCCGCCGTTCAACAGATGTGGTGGCGGAGCGTCGTATGTCCCGTAGCCTCGGACGTGACTGTGTCCCGAGACGGCGAAGGCTGGGGACGTGGCACGGATCGCGCCGGCGATGGCGAGTGACCCCTCGTGCAAGCCGTCCATCGGCCGGTTCTCAGCTGAGTGGTGGCGGTCGAGGTCGGTTCCGAACGGTGGGACGTGTGTTGCGACGAGCGTCCGTTCCGGGGTGATGATGTGATCGCGGAGGCGAGTTCCGACCTCGCGGATGCGAGTGAGGTCCTCATCGGCCACGGCCGGGAGGCCGAGGGCGTCACGCACCTCGGACACGTCGCGGGCGCCGTCGATGAGCGCGTCCACAGCCCCCAGCAGCTGCTGGCTCGCCTGCGATTCTCGGTAGCGGTCGACGTGGCCGTGCTCGTCACGGATCGCGAATTCCGATGCTGACTCGTACTCGATCTCACAGCCTGCGTCGAACTGCGTACAGCCCCAGCCGACGACAGCGACGTCGTCGAATACGGTCTGCCCGTCGAACGCCGCTCCCGTCACCGACCGGTCGTGTGCGAGTTCGACGGAGTCGAACCCCTCGGCGACGATCCGGGCGGTGGCAAGCGGGTCGTGGTTCCCGGGGACGTACACCGTCGGTACGTCGTGGGCGTCGAGTCGGGCGAGTAGCTGCCGGGCCTGCTCGCAGTGGTCCCGTTCGGGTTTGTCCAACAAGTCGCCTGCGATCACGACGCCGTCGGTACCACGTGGGAGTCGGAAGTCGTCGACGACCGACTCGTAGGCTGGCTTGAGGTGAATGTCGTTGAGGACGGTGATCGTCGGCATGGGTCGGGTTGTGATGGCTGTTTGCGTTCTCGAGGAATCGAACA
This sequence comes from Halobaculum rubrum, assembly GCF_019880225.1. Taxonomy (NCBI): domain Archaea; kingdom Methanobacteriati; phylum Methanobacteriota; class Halobacteria; order Halobacteriales; family Haloferacaceae; genus Halobaculum; species Halobaculum rubrum. Next base: position 76,658 of record NZ_CP082285.1, on the reverse strand, counting down.
CTCGGTGCACGTTTGACTGGTGGGGTGCGACGGTTGCACGGGTCGCCTGCGGGCGGGACGGCCTCGGGCAATCATCCCACTTGAGCGTTGTACGTTGGGAGCGATCCGTGGCGGGCCCGATATCGACGCTGCTCTCGCCGTTCGATCTGACGGGCGCGCCGTCGGTCGTTGGTGTACACACACCGGTAGTGTGTGAAACACTTTGTGTCACTCCGCCGGTGAGCCCGAAGGCGCTCCGAGACCGTTCCGGATCCCAAGTACACTGTCCGGACTGTTCCAAATGTCATCTTCCCGAGCTCGTACACGCCGACCGCGTCCTCAGGCGTCTCCAGTCGATATCGGACCCACGGCGATCGCACGCTCATCCGCCCTTCCGATCGTGACCGCCGCCGATCAGTGGGTGTCGATCCCTATACACGAACACAGTGTACCTTCGATACCGTGTATGGATTCAAACGGTTCGGGCAGGTCTACAGTCGGTGTAGCCACTGTCACTCGGTGGTCGATTCGCGCTCGTCGTCACGGAGCGCCTGAATCCGCTCACGACGGGTGGGTGAAGCGGGATGGACCTGTCCAGCGAAGTTCCCGAACAGGAGGAGGTACAGTCTGTCGACCGGTCCGGTACGGTCGGTTTCGTCGGTGCGCACCGTTGTCGCAGTCGGGAGGAACGTGAGCCACCGTGATTGCGGTGACGGCATCCCCTCCGCGGAGCGCAACGCACTCAACAGGGCCTCGGTTCCGTCGATGCCGCTGTCTGTGAGCCGTCGGACCGCCATCTCGTCGGCTGTCTCCTCCCGGGTCATAAAGTCGTACAGGCTGTACACGACGTTTCGACCGAGGAGCGCACCTAGGGGTGCCAACGCGAGCACCACCTGCAACCACGCCCCACGGTGCACGATGTGACTCTCCTCGTGGACGATAATCGCGGCCAGCTCAGCCGGAGAGAGTTCGGATATCGCCCCCCGTGAGAGAACGATCCGGTCTGTCCACGGGTCGCTGTAGGCGGCGGCGAAGAAGCCGTCGTCATCGACGACGTACACCGAGTACCGGGGTTCGACTGGCAGGGGTGGAAGCAGATCTCCCGCCGGTGGGTACCGACGGAACCGAACCGCAGACTGCACCACACGGCGCGCTTGGTAGGTTACACCGCCGAGCAGTACCCACAGAGGGGTCGCGAACAACAGTCCCGCCCCGAGCAGCGGCCATCGGGGAGTCAGTCGGCCGGAAACGCTAAGCCAAAACAGACAGCCGCCCACGGACACGATCGCGAGGAGAAGCGTGGCGGATGAGACGATGCTCGTCGTCGCCAACACGGCCGACCGAAGCGTCTCGACACGGCGTCCCTCTCGGTCGAACCACTTACCGATCACTGGGCCCGCGCTCGCGATGCCGTTCCACACGACGGCCCACGTCGACGCGACTGCCCCACCGGCGAGGAGTAGTGCGACCGGATTGAGCGTCGATAGTTGCGGCCGGACACGAACAGCCGGGTCACCGAATATGACCGCGATCAGCGGGAGGCCGACGATCGCAGCCGCCGCCAGGACGGTCGCCACACGGGCGGACCCTCGCGTCGTGATTCCGCCGAGACAGAGGAGTCCAATACCGAGTCCCGCTACACCGGCGATGACTACGGGCAAAATTGGAACGTTGACGCGGCTCACGAGCGACAGAAACGCCCACAGAGACAGCGCGGTCCCACCCGTCACGAGGGCGTGGACGACGGGGACGAGTTCGACACGTTCGTGTGCTCGTGGTGCGACCGCTGCCAGGTAATTCCGTGCCGTCGGTGACCCGATGAGAGCGCCGACACCGAGCACGCCGACTACGGCAAGCGTGACGCCTACAGGACCGTCGACGAGGAGGACGGACCCCGCGAGGACCGCGATCCACAGTACCGGCCCGACTCCCGGCAGCCGATCCGTCGGGTCACGAACCACGACGCCCGGGATAGTGAGTGTCGCTCGACAACAGACAATGAGAACGCACACCCCGACCGCTTGGATCGCGACCGCCCAGCCGGTGGAGCGAGTCGCGGGGGGTGCGAACTCACCGACGATCAGACATATGAAACCGAAGAGTACGGCGAGGAACCATTTGGAGCCGACGGTGACGCGTTCTGTCACTCTCCACGGCACCGTCTCCTCGTTCGTCTCGACCGTTCGCTCTCGTCCGAGCGCCCTCGCGAGCGGCGGATCTGTGGGTCTGCGGGGATCGCGAACCCAGTCACCGGTCCGCTCTGCGACGACGAGCCTCGGCACGGGCTACTCGTTTGATCGTGGCATCATAACCGTTCTGTCGAGAGCGCAGATCTCCCGCTCGAGTCGGGTGATTCAGCCGGGAGGGGAAATCTTGAATACATGTCCACGGCCCACTATTTTCATGAGCGATTGGGGCACGACACCGGACTGGGAATACCTCGGCGACGCGACGGTTTCCAGCGCACACAGAGTCACCGTTCCGCAAGATGTGTTCGATCGGGAGATCCTACAGCATCCGTCACTCCCGCCACGGGAAGACGGCACAGGACAGGCCCACTGGAGTTACGATACCGCGAACGGGTGGGTCATAATCTCCGACCGCGAACTCGATCAGGACATCACGATCCAAGAGGGGAACCTCGTCGAAGGGGGAATCGAGACGGTTCGCTACAAATCTCCTGGCAGAAATCGATACACGGAGGTCGGTGACGAAGACGACAACTACCGCGTAACGATCCCCAGTCAATTCTTCAACGACTCCGTCGAGGACCTCTCTCGTGTGCCCGAAGCCGTTCAGGTCGAGGTAAAGGAAGTTCGCCACTTCGTGACGGCAACCGAGTTCTACTCGGACGAGCCGACACCGGCGAAGTCGTGCTACCTGTTGACGACGTCTCAGCTGAACACGATCCTCCGCGATGATTACGACCCGTCGGCAGGCGACACTCCCCAGTTCATCTGAGAACGCTCGTCACGCCGTCTCCCTCTCGGTCTTATGTTTACTGCCGGCGGAGACGCTTTACCCTCGTCTTGACATCTGGATGGGCTCGCGTCATAGTGAACCCGCCGTAGAATAGGCCAAGCACGCTCCCGAACACACCGAGGTCTAGCTCCCGCGGGGCGAAGGAGGCGAACGCGGCAGCGGTGAAGTCCGACGGCTGTTGGCGATCACCGGTGGCCTGTGCGCTGGCTCGTCTCCCGGAAACCTGTTCGAGGGCGTCGATCAGCTGCTCAGCCGACGTGGCATCGACCGCGTGATCGTCGGCTCGAAGTTCGCGGCGACGGAAGTTCAGTGCGCCCAAGAGGACGTTCTGTCCCGTGAGGGTAGCCCCAGCGAGGACTGGTGCAAGGACACTGAGTACCCCGTCTGTGTAGACGGACGCGTGGGCATCTTCGTGCGCCAACAGTGCCTCCAACTCCCGTGGATCGAGCGCGTCCGCATCGCCGGTCGAGAAGAAGACTATCCCGCGTCCACCGAGCGAGATCGCGCGCCCCCCGCCGACAGGCCCATCGTAGACTCGGACCTGCGCGTCGATTACTCCCTCACGAACCCCGTAGTCCGTCGGGTCGACTGGCTGACTCCGTCCCAAAAGCTGCCAGACTGTCACGAGTTTAGACGTGACCTGATACGCGACACCCCCCAGCGGGAGAGAAGCGGTCGCGACGAACGGGAGAGCCAACAGCAGTCGAACCGGCTGACTCCGATCCGCCGTCGCCGCATAGAGGTCACCCGCGACCAGTACCGTGACACCGATCGTGGCGAGGGACAAGCCGACCGCAAGGAGGTATCCCCCCCATCGACGGATTGGGCCGATCGTCGACTCCGCACCGATCCCTTCGAACCGGGCGGCTGCAGTTCGACGGGTCGACCGAAGTACCCGTGCAACCATACCGACATTGAGCAGTGCGTACATGGGGACACCCCACAGGAGAAGGTCTGGGATCGATCCGGTCTCGATCCCATGGAACGCAAGTGCCGCCGCCGGCGCACCCAGCGTGAACGTGATTAGCAGGTACTGTAGCGTCGGATGCGCTAGGTAGACCGGCTGTGTGTCCGGTGTGAGCTTCTCCACGAGTGAGTCGTATCGAAACGTGATGAGTGCGAACACCACGAGACCGATAATCGTGAGCGTCGCCCCAGCTGTTGGAAGGGTCGAAGGCCACGCGATACCCACGCCGAACAACGACGCAATCACCCAGGCGACGCGCGTGATAGGTTCTGATTCCCGCCTGACCATACATGCGGGGTCGGTGATGTCGATCCCACGAGGGTACAAGAGCGATGGGAGAAAGATCGTCCCCAGACCCAACAGTAGCCCGACGAAGATCGACGGTGCGTACAGTACCGCAATTAGGCTGTCCGAGTGAGTCGAGATCCAGACCAGCGACGCAGCGATCACGGCTGTGAACATGACGCCGACACGATAGTCATCGGCGACGAACAGTCGCTCGGTGACGACGTATCCACCGCCCCCCTGGGGGTCGTCCAGCCCCTCTCGTACGATCTCCCATTCGTACCGACCGTTGAACCCGTATCGCGTTAGCTCACCGCCACCGAGGAGTTGCCGCTCGCTCGGCGACTCGATGACTGGGTCGATGTTGATCCCGACAGTTGAGGCCGCCTCGTCGATCCGTTCCAGAACGACGCCTTCTCTCGTCGAGTCGAACTCGACCGTTATCTCACGATACTCCTGGGTGAGATCATCGCCTGACAAGTCCAGCAACTGGCGGGGCATCTTACGGCGGAGGCGTTCCCAGTCGTCACTCACCCACACCAAGCCGATGACTCCCGCCGTGCCCCCGGCCATGATGAACAACCCGACGACCAACGGGACCCGGTAGATCTCGGAGGTTATCAGGTCCGGCTCCACAACGAGCGGAAGCGCGACGGCGAACAGCAGAACAGCTTGCGCCGATACGATGTAGCCGATCCCAACGAGTAGACTCTTGATGTGCTTCTCAACCACGTCTTCCTCCACTTCCTGAAGTGGCGTCGGGAGCCGCCCAACCCGAAGGAACCCCAGCGAGGACCCGAGTGAGAGCAGCCCCATGAGAGCGGTCGTGGCGTACGCCGGCCACACCACGGTTTCCGGGGGTTGGTTGATCCCACCCGGTCGAGTCGGCATCAGATCGAGCGTTCCGGTGCCGACTCCGAGCAACACCGCGGAGAGAACAGCCATGGTACCGAAGATACTGACTAACCCGGCCAATCCGAGCGTGTTCACGGAGAGCCGTTCGGTCGCAGTCGTCGTCTCTCCATCCGCTTCGATACTCCACGAGTAGGAGGCGACGACACCCCACGCGGTCAACGTCCCAGTCGCTGTCGTGGGATCGTAGTCGATGTCCGTCACTGCGATCTCCCGCTGAATCCGATCGCGAACGACCGCCTCGGAGGCGTCGAACACCATGCGAGTGTCGGCGACCACGACCTCGGGCATCGAACAGGAAGACGAGCTGGCGGGGTCTACTTGTAGGTACCGTCCGCGGGTCAGTTTGTTGTACTCACCATTGGGAACGGCAGCACGTCCTTGATGGACTGCGAGTCGGTCAACAGCATCACGAGTCGGTCGATTCCGATTCCCAACCCGCCTGTCGGGGGCATTCCGTAGCCGAGCGCGTCGAGGAAGGCCTCGTCCATCTGGTGGGCCTCGTCGTCGCCCGCCTCGAAGCGTTCCAGTTGCGCCGCGAAGTGCTCTCCCTGCTGGACGGGGTCGTTCAGTTCGGTGTAGCTGTTCGCCAACTCGGCACCGCCGACGAACAGCTCGAACCGCTCGATGCGGCCCTCCTTCGACCGATGATCCTTACACAGCGGCGTCGTCTCCTGCGGGTGGTCGATGACGAACGTGGGGTCGTTCAGCTCCGATTCCGCGACCGCCTCGAACAACTCCATGATCCCCAGCCCCCGCTCGAAGCCGCCGGGGAACTCCGCTCCGCGCGCCTCCGCTTCGGCGCGCAGCTCCTCGTCGGAGAGGTCCTCGACCATGAGGTCGCTGTGCGCAGCGATCGCGTCGGTCATCGTGACGCGATCCCAGGGCCGCGAGAAGTCCAGCGTCTCGCCGTTGTACTCGATGCGCCGGGCACCGTCGGCGACGGTGTCGAGAAGGTGGCACACTAGCGCCTCGGTGATGGCCATCATGTCCTCGTAGTCCGCCCACGCTTGGTACAGTTCCAGCATCTGGAACTCCGGGTTGTGGGTGGTGTCGATGTCCTCGTTTCGGAACACCTTCCCGATCTCGAACACCCGCTCGAACCCGCCCACAACGAGCTTCTTGAGGTCGATCTCCGTCGCGACCCGGAGGTACATCTGCTCGTCTTTGGCCTCACAGTATGTCTCGAACGGTGTCGCGTTCGCGCCCCCGTAGACGTTCTGGAGGACGGTCGTGTCGGCCTCGACGAACTCGCGCGCCTCGAGGAACGAGCGCGTCGCACTGATCACCTCGAACCGCGTTCGAAGCGTCTCGTGGAGATCGGCGTCCCACATCGCAACGGGGCGGTTCCGAACTCTCGCCTCGTCGTTCAGCCCGTCACTCGGTGGGTGGTTGAGCGCCTTCGTGACCACGTGTAGGTCCTTGACACCGAGTGAGAGTTCTCCTCTGTTGGTGCGCATCGGAGCGCCGACCGCACCGACGATGTCGCCCCGGTGGAGATCCTCGACGAGGTCGTAGCCATCCGTGTCCTCGTCGATGAACAGTTGGCCCCCGCCGGACTCGTCCTCGATCCCGAAGAACACCACGCTCCCGAGGTCGTTGAACCGACGGATACGGCCCGCAAGCTGAATCCGCTCATCGGGCAACTCGTCGTCCTCATGGTCGGCGAACCGGTCCTCGAACTCCGCCAGCGAGAGATCGGGCTCGAACGAGGGTGGGTATGGGTCGATCCCACGCTCACGCAGGGAGTTCCGCTTGGCGAGTCGATCTGATTCGAAGTGGTCGGTCGGGTCGAATTCCGACATACACCGATCCGGACCACCGATGGGTAAAGCGGCGAAGACGGCGCTACAGCTATTGTATCCGTCTTCACGATGAGTAGCGTCGTCCGACTCGGTTTTTGTCCCCTCGGTGAGGTGGTTGATATGTCGAACAGCACCAATCTGATCGGCGACTGGTTCGATGGCACCGGCTCGGGAATCGGACACGGATCGACGACGGAGACCGACCTCTCACTCGGTGACACCGACGTGACGCCTCCGCAGGCGTTTCGTGACCCGTCCTCGGTGTTCAGCGGACGAGCGGCGACGCCGCATAAATACACCGACGACGTGATCGGTCGAGAGGACACCCGTGATGCGATCGCCCGCGAGTGGCTCCAAAACGAGCGACTTGAAGAGCCCATCCCCGTCGAACACACCGACGACGGTGCGCCCGCGATCGTTGTTACGGCGGGTGGACAGGCGGCTATCCACCACTCGATCAACGCCGCGCTGTCGTCGGAGGGGGCGGCACTGCTGATTGAGCCGCACTACCCGTACCATGCGAACTCGGTTCGCATGTTCGACGAGAGCGACCGGATCGTGACGATCGAGGCGCACGCACACGAGCAGTTCCAACCCCCCGTCGAACGGGTCAGGCGAGCGATTCACGAGCACCCGATCGAGGTACTCGTGATCTGCTCGCCCGCGAACCCGACCGGGGCGGTGTACGATCACGAGTGGCTGGAACGGGTCGCCGCGCTGGCTGTCGATGAGGACCTCGCGGTCGTCTCCGACGAGGTGTACGCGTTCCTCACGTACGAGGATCACTCTCACCGGAGTATCGCCACGTTCCCGGGCATGTCCGAGCGGACGCTGGTCGTGGGGAGTTTCAGTAAGGTGTTCGGCATCAGCGGGTGGCGCCTCGGGTTCGTCCGCTGTCCGACGGGGTTCGTCGAGCCGCTCGAGCAGCTGACCGACAACGTCGCGATGCAGTCGGTGACGCCGGGACAGGTGCTGCTCGAGGCGGTGCTCGCCGGGGACGACCCAATGCAGCGGGCTGATGCCGCGGTCGAGCGCTACCACCGACGGATGGAGGCGCTGGTCGCGCCGCTCGAAGCGTCGCCGAAGGTGACGGTTCATCGACCCGCTGGTGGGTTCTACCTCCTGCCCACCGTCGCGGCGCCCCTTCGCGAAGACCCGGAATCGCTGGCCGGGTACGACCGGGCCAGCGAGGCCCGGGGAGATGCTCCCGTCTCGGCTGGTGACTGTCTGTACTGGCACCTGATCGACGCCGCCGATGTCGAGGGCGTGCCCGGTCGTGTCTTCGGTGATGCCGCGGTTAACGCGGTTCGGTTCTCGTTCGGCGGCACCCCGCGGTCGAAACTCGAGGTGGCGGCCGACCGCATCAGTGACGCGCTCGCGTCCTTCTAACCGCCGCGTCGAGCCACATTCTCGCTCGACCTGCTACACCAACAGTAGCACCGATTCAGCGTTGACATACCGACGGTTCGTCCGTGCTGGTGATGCCACACGATGGTGCAGCCGATTGGGAGATCGTCTCGACTCACAACCTCACGCCGGGGATGGACCTCACCGAAGTGGTCGCCGCGAGTACCGATTGCGGCCGCTTCCCACACCCGGGGGAGCGTCCCTCCACTGCACAGTGGGGCGTCGCCGAAGGTGTCGGCCGGGCGGTGCTCGTCGTTGCCGACGATCCGTCTGCCGCGCTCGAGGAAGTCGGTCTCGACGTCCGGAGTATCGAAGATCGTGCGGTCGCTTCGCCGGGATACGGGCTCGCTCTGAGCGTTCCGGGGACGCTCTTCGAGCGCCGCGGTCACCGCGGCGTACTGGTCCCCAACCGCCGGTACCACTTCCTCGTGCCGATGAAGCCGAGCGATAAGGGGGCGGTGATGATGCTCGCGGACGCCTCTCCGGGCGTCGGCCGCTTCACCGCTCCTGCGGCCAACCGGCTGGAGTGATCTCTACCCAGGTACTCGTTGGCCCATACCACGCGAGGTTGTCAGCGATCGCGGCGACGTCTCCGAGAAGATTCTGGAAGCCCACTACGATCAAGCCTCGGAGCGCCAGCGAATTCGCTGTCGGCGCGATTTTATCCCCGATCAGATGTGAACCCCCACAAAGTCCGGGCTTTCCCGTATACTCCTTCAGCGATGGTTCAGAGCCGTGTTCCTGCGTCTGTCGAACGGGTACCCGGTCGGACGGTGACTCTATGCCGTCAGAGTGAGACGTCGACCTGTGTCGTCGTCCACGGCAACGTCAGGACGGTTGCTTCAGGCACTCGAGGAGGCGAAATGGTGTGTGTCAGAAGCCGACCGTGAAGCCACGACTGCGGACCCACCCCGTGAGACGACGGTGTCGTTCGACCAAGAGGGAGCTCGGCTGCTGGTGCGACCCGCTACAACCGGCGCCGTCGAGGCGTACCTGATCCATCCGCTCGATCCGTCGCTTCCGGAGGGAACCGACGGGATGGGTGGTGAGCTCGCCGCGACGCACGAAGCCATCTGTGCGGCATCCCTCGAGGATCATCCGACGACCGCAGAGATCGTCGCGGACGGTCGAATCCTCCTCCGCGTTCGGCTCGGCTCGGACGAGTCGACTGCAGAGATCGAACACTGTGTCGAGGCACTCACGGCGGTCGCGACGGAGACGACTCGCCTCCACCGGCGACTTCGGGAAACCCTCCGTCGGTGGCGTGAGGGCGACCGAGATGAGCGCTGATCGTGGCATCACCGTCCGTCGCCGCGATCACGTTCTCCGAGATATTCGTCGACAGGTGAGTTGATTTGTTCGTGGAGCCACGCGGCCTCGAGTGCGGCTGCCGATAGCCCCGCGGCCATCGTCTGGATGGACAGTCGGCCAGCCGTCCGTGGAACCGTCCCCATCAACAGTACGTGCGGGTCGGTCTGCGGTTCGAGATGACTGGTCGTGTACTTCCGTGCGATCGAGTTATGCGCAGTTGCGAGGCGACCGACGAACCCCGACCGGACCTCTCGGTGGGGGAGTGACGGATCTAACGGGGTGTACAGTCTGACATCGCAGACCGCTTCCGCGGTCGGTCGATACTCCAGTTCCAAATCGGCGTTGACCCCAGGGAGTTGCAGATGCATGGTCAACGGTCCACCGGAGACAAGCTGCTGTGCTCGCCCGACTGCACCCCCCTGACCTCGGTGCTGCCACCCGGACGTGCTGACGATCTGTGAGACGACGCTGACGAAGCGGTCGGTACTGCTCCCACCGTCGGCGGTAACGTCGATGAGCATAGCGGTGATAGCCCGAGCGGACACACCGCCCTTCTGTTCGTCCTACACATTGTGTAGACCGCCTCTACAGGAAGTGTAGCCCCGTGAGGGGATCTTAGAAGCCAGTATGTCACCGTCGAATTGCGATGCAAGAACATCCACTCGACGGAAGCGATCTCCTCGTACTCACCGCGTACTGCGGCCTCTTCGCGATCGTCGCACCGGCGATCGGGTTGCTCGGGGTGCGAGCGTGGACGTCCGGGGGGCTCGTTCCGTCCCTGATCCTCGACATCGTCGGCCCAATCGGTGGGCTCGGTGCGCTCGTGGCCGGTGGCTTCGGAGCCGTCCTGGCACTCCTGGCGCTGTTGTGGCTCGACGATATGAAGCGCTACACGGCGCTGATACTGACGATCGCACTGGGAGCTGCATTACTGCTGTTCGGGACACTCGACGTGTTCTTCAGGTATCTGACCGCGGCAAACCTCGGTGCGTTCGTTGTCGGGGCCGGTGGCGCCTTCGTCGCCGCGGGTGGCCTCAGGCTGCGGGATGGCCTCACGGGCATCCAGTTCCCCCGTGCCTCGGGAGGCTTGTTCGTGATCCTCGCGGCGATCGCGGTCGTCTCTTTCCTCCAGGTGTACGTCGGGGCGACGCCGACCGCGCCGGCCACCGATGTGTTCACCGAGCAGCTTCCGCTGTCGGCGGTGTGGGCCGGCACGACGACCCCACTCGTCGCCGGGGCAGCTGCACTCGCGTTCGTCACCGCGACGTTCGGCCTCGTCACGTACGAGGCGCGCGAGAACTTCCTCGTGCTGGGTCCCCCGCGGTCGGGGAAGACGACACTCCAGACTGGATTTTATCATGTCGTCGAGGAACTCGACTCCGGACAGACGAAGCCAAACCCGTCCGAACCGCTCGCCTCGCTGTACCGCGGGTTCCTTGGTGCCGATGGGTGGGGACCCCTCGACGAGCCGACACCCAACCTCCAGTACAACCAGCTGAGGTTCCGCTACCAGATCGGCGACGTGTTCGCGCGGTTCCAGACGGTCCGCGCGTTCGACACCGCCGGTGAACACACGGGCCAGCAGCTCGTCGACGCGTTGCGGCGATACGCTCCGACGCGAGTGCTCTCGGTCACGACGCTTCGGTACGTTCGGCACGCGCTCGCTCGCCCGTTCAGTAACCGTCCCGAGTCCGACAGCGTGGAGAGCAACGAGGCGATGGCCGGACTCCTCGCCCGCGAGTTGTTGTTCTCAGACACGGTCGTGTTTGTCGTGGACGCCGCCTCACTCGTTCACGAGGACTCGGGTGCCGTCGAGCAGACGCCCCCGTCGGAGTACTTCGGCACCTACCAGCAGATCTTGACCACGCTCGAGGAGAGTGTCCTGCCGTCGAAGGACGTCCACGTAGTCGTCACCAAGGCCGACAACCTCCGGGGCCTCTACCGCGAGTACACCAGCGGTCGGATCGCCATGTCGCACCACGAGGGGCACGAGTCGTTCCGGCAGTTCGTCGCGTACCTGCTCCGCGAGCGCGACGACGTGTTCCCGACGACGAACGAACTCTTCCGGATGGCTCCCGACGCAGAGATCAGCGTCGTCCACTACGAAATGGACGACAGCGACGCCGAGGAGCCGGTTCCGGAACAGCCGGTCAGAGTACACGGCTTCGCAGAGACGCTGGAGGCGATGACCAATGGGTGACTCACAGTCGGCCGATCTCTCCCGGCTCCGTGTGTTCACGAACCGTGGGACGGTCGCATACCCACTCGCGGCTGACGGTCCGGACCCAACCCAGGCGAGGGAGTCACCCGGCGAGGAGTTCACGGCGTTCGCGTTCGATGACTCTGTTTCACCCGACCTCCGCGACCAGTTGGGGGCCGTACTGGTCGCGGTCGACAGCAAGCGGAACACTGCTTGGTCGTACTTCCGGGGGCACACCGACCGTCCCGTGCAGTTGACCGCGGAGTGTTTTGGGACCGACGTGGAACACGCGGTCTCGTCGTTGCCCGTACTGGTCGAAGAGTACATGCACACGGTCAGGGACGGGGAGGTGGTCGCCCGACCCCTCGAGGAAGTGTCGCCCGACGCCGACGAACTGGCGTACACGGCGTTGACCGCCGACGGGGTGATCGATCTTCCGTGGTCCCCGGCGGTGTTCCGTCGCGTGATCGAGATGGGTCCGGTCGAGATCCGGGCCCCGTCGATCACTGAGGGGGTGTACCTGTCGCGATATCTCGCGACCGATGACGCCTTCCCCCCGTTGCGTGCCGTCGTGACGAAGGGCGCACGAACACAGGCCCTCGCGGATGCAGATGTGGTCATCCGGGTCGACGACTGCGAGGAATACGAACTCGCGGACCCGGTCCGCCTTCGTGATGCTCGATTGTCTGTCGCCGGGCGGCAGTTTAGAGAGGAGCTCGACGGCATCACCCAAGCGGCACTCCCGGCGGCGACGAGCCGAGGGCGTACCGAACGACTGGCAGCGGAGACGGACGCGGTGCTCTCCCGGTTCGGCGTGACCGCCGCGCCGAAGCGACGCCGGCGGCTCACGACGGTTGTCGTCTGGCTGTTCGGAGTGATGGCTGGACTCGCCCTCGGCGGGGGGCTCACAGAGCCGGCGCTCGTGCCCACGACCGAGACGCTGTCGGTGACCGCCGCTCGACTCCTCGCTGTCGCGAGCCAGCGCGTCTCAGCGACACCGTTGGTCACCGGTGGGGTTGTCGCGACGGGCACTGTCGCCGCGGTCGCGATCGGTCTCGGCTGGCGTCGTGAGCGTGGTCGCGACGCACCCTTCGCCCGTTGGATACAGACGCTCCGAACGTCCCCACACGTGCCCTCGCTGGCGGAGTTGCTCCTCGGCGGGCTGGCAGTAGTCACGACCGCACTGGCCTGTCTCATCGGATACCTCCTCTGGACGCTCGTCTGAGGCGACCGCTGCGGTGGTTTCAACACAGCCCCGTCCGCACACGGAGGCGTGACTTCCGGGTCGGACACGTCCGTCCCCGTTTGGTGGACGCCCGGACAAGCGGACCCGAGAGAGCGGAAGCTGTTTGACCCCACCAAGCGGGTGAAACGACTCGCGGTGGACAGAACGGACACGGCGTTGGCTCGGATCGGTCGACGGTCGACGGATGTCGGCGTCGAACTCTCTTCGGAGATCTCGCACCCTGATAAGAACTCGACCGTCGCCACGGGCGTTGACCGAACCCGATTCATCACGAGGTACTACCGGTGGACGGTCCAGCGAGATGAGACGGGTATCACCGCCACCCAAGAGCGGTATCTCCCCGCGTGGGGTCGATACCTCGAGGCGGTCGTCTCGATGATGATCGCGGTCGTGACGATCGGAATGTGGCTCTTCGACGTCGGATACGGGGGGAACCAGGTGGCGAGTGCGGGGATAGTCGGATTCACTCTGTCGTTGTTCGTGTACTTCGGGTTCGTGCTCGTGGCGAACCACGGACCGGATCCGTTCGACGACGTCGACGGGACCTCCCAGCCAGTCCCGGTCCCGATGCTCACGCGGATCCTCTCACTCGGGTCTCCTGTCGTCCCTGCGTTCGTTGTCGTCGAGTTCTGGCCGGTCGTCTTCGGAGGCCAGCCCCCACCGTTGTTCGCGCAGGCGGGGTATGTCGCCTCGACTTTACTCGCCGTACTCTGTGCCACCGCGATACTCTGGTTCCACCACGACTTCCCCGGTATCCCGGATTTCTCGGTCCAACTGCCGGCGGGGGGAGCGGAGTACGTGTTGGTGACATCGATGTCGACGGTCCCGGTGGCAGTCGTCTACCTCTGGGCCGAGCGACTCGTCTCACTCTCGATAGGCTCGATGGTCGGGTTTCTCGTCGTCACTGAGGGCGCCGCCTTTGCGGCGGTTGTCGCCCTTTCGACCAACAACACGGAGCTCGTCGATGCGTTTCGCCGCGGAGGTCTCCGGTACGTCCCCTCCCGGCGGGTCCATCTAGTGACGGTTGTCCTTGGGTCGGGGGGCGGCTTGGTGGCGGGCTCGCTGACCGTGCTGACAGTCCCGCACGTGCAGGTGGTGGTGGCAGCTGCGCGTGCAGAGCCCACACCACTGCTTGTCGCCGTAGCGGTCGTGATGGTCCTCGCGTTCTTGCCCGGACTCTACATCTGGGCGGGGCTACTCGCGCAGGTCGCCGGGATGTGCGTCGCGATCGCCCGGCTCCTGTGGCTCGGACGTCGTGGACGGCCCGCATCTCCGTCGGTACGCTCCGCCGTGTCGGTCCCCGTTCGCGTCGTCCCGGGCGGTGGAGCTCTCGCCACCGCGGTCTCGCTCGGCCCGGTGACGTGGGTACTGCTGGGCGAGGAGTTGGTGAAGAGCCTCGATGAGGACCCGCTCGCGGCGATCGCGGCCCACGAGTACGCTCACGCTGCAGTGTACCGTGACACCCTGCTCGCCCTCCTCGCCCCGTTCGTCGCGACATCCCTCTTCGTCGGGCAGAGTGCCGTCCTCGGACTGTTGAACTATCAGACCCGGGAGTTCCGTGCTGACAGGTACGCCGCCAAGGTGACGTCTCCGACAGCTGTCGTCACGGCGTTGCACGACGCATCGACACTGTCGGAAAACGAGTTTGCGGGCACCGGACCAAGTGACGGGACGAGTCTGCTCCCGACACCGGCGTTGGCACGGCGCCGGGCAACCTGGAGTCCGTTCAGCCCGACGTTCGACTCGGTCTGTGTCGCCGAGGCCCATCCGTCCCTGTCTGACCGGATCGCTGCAGTTCGCGAACAACAAAACGCAGATCGCGCCGCTGAGGATCTTTCAACGGCGTGACCGACGCTAAAGGGTCGTCCCGTAGTCGGCGTGCCACTCCTCGAACCGGTCCAGTTCGGCCGCCGATAGCGACGCCGACACCGAGGTGAAGGCCGTGCGAACGTCCGCTGCTGGGACGGGTGGTGTCGTGACCGTCAGCGAACGAAGTGCCTCCATGTTGCCCGCATCGACCAGTGTCGCGAGGTCGCCGTTCGCCCGGAACGTCGTCGCCTGTATCGCCTCCTTGCAGAGCACAGCGATGTCGTGGCCGGAGAACCCCCGCGCGACACACTCCGCGGCGATGGTCGCCGACACGGTGTCTTGCGGGTCCGCCTTCGCGTCGGTCGGGAGGAACCTCGCCGGCGACTCGTCGGCGAACTCGACCCCGCCGTCGGTGGAATGGATACGGACGATCTCCTCGGCAGCAGTTCGATCGGGGAGCGGAACGTAGATCCGCTGTTCGAACCGCCGACGGACAGCTCTGTCGAGGTCCCACGGTGTGTTCGTCGATGCGAGAGGGAGCACGAACGAATCGTCGTTCGATTCCAGGCCGTCCAGCTCCGACAGCAGCGAATCGAGCACTCGACGGGCGGCACCGTCGGTGTCGTCTCCCCGCGCCGTCGTGAGCGCGTCGACCTCATCCAAGAAGACGATGCTGGGGGAGAGTTCGCGTGCGACCTCGAACAGCGCTGAGATCTGCTTGGATGATTCGCCGAAGTACTTCGAGAGGAGATTTCCCGTGTTCACCTCGAAGAAGGTCGTCCCCAGCGACCCCGCAGCTGCAGCGGCGAGGAGCGTCTTACCCGTCCCCGGCGGTCCGTGCAGGAGAACCCCCTTCGTGTCGCCGAGCGCGGGCGGCGTGTCACGCGCCGCCCCGAGTGCGACCGACCGCTTGAGCGTCTGGACGACCTCGGTGAGCCCGCCGACGTCGTCCCACACTGCGTCGGTCGAAGAGACGAACGACTCCGCTGTCGCGCGGAACTCGTCATCTGCTCCGTCGTCGCTGTGAGGATCCTGTTGCGTAGGTCGGTCTCCGTCTGATCGACCGCCGGGATCGACCGTGGGCTCGGACCGGAGTGGGCGGCCTGCTTCGATCCGATTCGCGGCTTCGCGGAGCTGTGCGACGTCGGCCTCCCTGTCGACATCTTGGTGGCTGGCCAGCGCCTGCAGGGCGTCGGCTGCGTCACGGTAGGCCACAGCGGCGTCGTGCGGTCGGCCCTCTCGCTTGGCGGTCTCAGCGTCCTCACGATGGCCTTTGAACCGCTTACGCAGGATCGCGGTGGCGGTGTCAGCGGCGGGGTTCATCTTCTCGCCTCCTCACTCGGTGTGTTCGACACCCGAGGTGTCCCGGGTGGGTGCGACACCTGCATCGACGGACTGTGAGTCGACCAGTGAGTCTATCTGTGGGACCTCTTCACCCCCACGGACCGCCTCGACCGCCTCGTCAACCCGCTCGTCGGAGATGGACTCCATCGCCTGTCCGCCGCCTTGGTACGCCTCCTGGATCTTGCCGGCTTGGAAGCCGCGCTTGCGGGCACGCTCCTCCTCGTCCTTCACAGCCCTCTCGACCTCCTTTCCGATCTCCTCGACGTTGGCCGGGTCGACACCGAGTTCCTGCAAGATGTCGGGGACTCCGCTCTCGCTGGCGTTCTTCCCGAGCATCATCTGCTGGAGCCACTGCTCGGCCTGCATCATGCCGGCCCACTGCCGACGGAACCGCTCGTACTGGTCCAGCAGCCACGACGCCTCGGCTTTGATCTCTTGGAGTTCGTGGCCCTCGGCGCTGACGGCCTCTTCCATCTTGGCCTCGTACTCGGCTTTGACCGCCTCCATCCGCTCTTTGTGTTCGTCGCGCTTCTGTGATATTTTGTCGCTCTTCCGTTCGAGCTCCCACGCCGAGAGACGATCCAGCGGGGATCGATTGAAGACGACGCGGTCGACCCAGCGGCGCGCGCTGGTGAGCAGGTTCGCTACCATCGTGTCCTGACCCAAAACGGGGATGGATAAACAGGAGACGCTGAAGCTACAGTCGCTGTAGTTCCCCGCGAGGGCTCACTCGAGTAGCGTCTTGGCGCGCTGGAGGTAGCTGTTCGTGTCCCAACTACGAGCGGAACGTACCGCATCCAACACGATCTGTGCGTCCGTAGTCGACATCCATCCGTTCCGAACGAACACCGAGTGAACTCAGATCATGCCGCCGATGACGAGTGGTCCGACGAGCACGTACAAGATACCCCGCTGGAATACAGTTAGATCGTGCATCCGTACGCCCCCTTTTTGAGGGGTGGCATATGCTCTCTCTGGTGCTCAAAGGCTAATAATCGATACGACGGAGCGAGAAAGCCTGTCCGAGAACCCGAACGCCGTAGCAGCTAAACTTAACCAACATTTTCGATAGGTACCGGCACAGTATCCAACAACGGGGCTTGACTTGGAGTATCCAGTTCAGTATCTTGAAGCCAGAGGTTCACAAGACCGGCCGATACACATAATATCCCACAGTTCAAATTGTGGGGTAATAATGACTGGTGAGTCGCCTCCCGAACCTCCCGCGGATGCGCCCGCGTACGTCGTCGAACCACTCGAACGGCAGTCGGCGGACCGGCTACGCGAACTCGCAGCGTGGGCAGCCAAACTCGCCGACCACAAGGCGACCACCGGACCCGATGGTGACCACCAAGAGGAGTTCCGGCGACACGTAGAGGCAGCAGGCTACTCAGCTGACCCGACGGATTACGAGGGCGTTCCTGACCGGGCGTACATCTCGATCAAGGAACCGCAGGACGGCTACGAGTACGCCTACTGGCAGTGGCGCTCCGAGCCCGACGTCGACGCGCCCGACATGAACCAGGCGATCGGGTCACTTGACGAGTCGTAAGCGCTGCTGCACACGGCGCCTCAGGTCAACGTCACTCCGCCTCGAGCACAACTTCCAACTCATCGCGACGTGTGTACGTTGTCATGGGCGTTGTCCCCGCCATTGCGGCGATTTCCTCCTGCGTTGGCGATGACGCGAGATCGACGAGACCGTACGCGTAGACGAGACATGCGGCCGCGATTCCTGCTCGCGAGCGATTGATCGTCTTGCCCGCATCCTCGAATGCTTCGAGACAGGCGAACGCTTCCGTCGCGACAGCGTCGGGTGGATTCGCTTCGAAGCAAAGCTGGATAAGTACCGTTTCGACATCCGTGAGTACAAGCGGTACCTCACCCGTGCCCTGCAGTTGCTTGACCGCCTCGAT
Source organism: Halobaculum rubrum (assembly GCF_019880225.1). Taxonomy (NCBI): domain Archaea; kingdom Methanobacteriati; phylum Methanobacteriota; class Halobacteria; order Halobacteriales; family Haloferacaceae; genus Halobaculum; species Halobaculum rubrum. Next base: position 58,495 of record NZ_CP082285.1, on the reverse strand, counting down.
CGCGGTCGCTCTGAATCATCGCGTCTCCTCCAAGCGACGCACGACAGCCGTCTCGACGACCGCACGCTGGGTGTCGAACGGGTACTCGTCGGATTCCGCGACCGTCCCGACCAGCGAGGTGAGCCGACCCAGCGGGACGGCCAGTGTCTCTCCACCGTCGAGGAGCTCAGTGAGTGCGTCGCGGGCGGCCTCGTCGACGTCGGCGAACCCCGCAGCAACGACGGCATCGTCGAGCACAGGAGCGAGTCCGTCGGGGACCGTTACCGAGACCGACGGCTCCGACTCAACCGGCGCGTCGCCAGCGAGGATCGACGCGAGGAACGCTTCGACCTCGTCGGCAACGAACGCCGTCGCCTTAGTTGACTCCTCGTCCGCAAGGTGGCGACGAACGAGGGCGGCCGTCATCCCGTCTATGGTGACGACTGAATCGGATCCAGTAGGATCGCCCACCGACTCTCCTCCCTCGTGCTCGATGGACTGTTTCGTCACCGCTTCATCAGCATCGTCACCCTTCAGCGTGTCCTGGTCATTCCCTCCCTCCTCGAGTTGCGCAGGTTCGTCGGTCGTCTGCTGGCCTGGGTTGTCGCCCTCTGCCACCGGTGCCTCAACGTCGGCTCCCACTTCCTCGTCAGTATCCGAGTCCGAGCCGTCGAATAGCAGGCGCCGGGCTCGATCAGTGACGAGGTTGGTCGGTTCGGGGAGTTCCTCGCTGAACTCGGCGGGCTTTTCGGCGTCGATCTCTGGAGTGGCTGTCGTCTCGAAGAGGCGGTGCTCGTCACGTGCGCTTGGTGGTTCGGCGTCGCTCATGGGTAGGGTGTCGGGGTTGTCGTTCGTGCTCTCATCGTCGCGCTTGTCGTTCTGCTCAGGCGCGGTGTCGTCGCGGTCGACCGCCTCGATCCGTTCTTCGATGACCGTGACGTCGACGCCTTCGTTGGCCAACATCGGCACCGCTGCACGGTCGATTTCGGGCAGCGGGAGGTCGTCGAACGCGTCGGAGAAGGCTCCGAGGCGGAGTCCGCCCGCGTTGTCTCGCTTGCGGACGGAAGTCATCCAATCGGGGCGGACCCATGTGCCGGCCTCGTAGAGGGTGTAGGAGTCCCCATCACCGGTGGCACGCACGCACGACGGAAGTTCGTTGAACCGACTTGTTCGGCCGCGCTGGTGTGTGATCACCGTCTGTGCCGGCTCGAGTGACTGGACGACCGTACGGAGGTCATCCTCCGTCGGGTGGTTCGAGAACGCGTAGCCGGTGGTCGTACAGCCGCCGCGTGTCACCGGGTCCCCGCCACTCGAGACGAGTTGTACGACCGTCGCCGCGGTGTCTTGTTCGAGCGCCCGGAACAGTCGGCCGCTGCTCTCCTCGTTCGGCACGCCCGGTCCGGCGATCGTCACGGTTCCGGGACTCAGACAACTGTGCGGATCGTCGAACACGGGGACGCATTCCACGTCGTCGTGCTCGAACCCGAGCGTCTCGTACAGTTTCGCCGCTTGGCCGACGAGTCGGACGGGTACGTCGGTGCCGAGTTCGCTGTTCACGGCGGCGAGCAGGCGGGCGACGTGCACGCCGGTGAGCGCGCCACAGGTAACGAGACAGCGACCGCCCGCGAGCGCGCCTTCGACGGTGTCCGCGAGGGCGTCGGTGAGCGTCCCGCCGGCGTTGGGGTCGGTCGCCGCGGTGAGGAACAGACACTCGATGTCGGTGGCCAACCCCGTGTCAAAGCCGGGGTAGCCCGCGCAGTCGGTGAGCGTGAAGTCCCCGGTGATGACGACGTCGTGCGCCTCCTCGGCGTCGGTGAACCGGACCAGGAACCCCGCTGCACCTGGCGCGTGCCCGGCCGGTAGCGGGTGGACTTGAACGCCCGGACACACGTCGGTCCAACCGTCGATCGCGACGACCGCCTCCTCGACCGCACCGGATCGCTGGATGCCGCGCTCTGTCGCTGCGACGGTCAGCACGTCGTCGATCATCGCCGCCGTGTCTGGCGAAGCGAACAGCGGAACGTCGCCGTCGAGCGTGCCCGACAACGCACGGTAGTGATCGAAGTGCGCGTGGGTCAGACAGACGCCCACCAGCCGGTCCTCGGGCCGAAGAAGCTCCGAGGGATCGACATTCCGCCCTGCATCGACGAGCAGGCACGCGTCGCCGTCGCCGCCGGGGTAGCCGAACCGTAGGAGGACCGACTCGTTACCCGCGCCGGGATTGGCGTGTTGGTAGCCGAAGGAGACAGGGTACTCTCCAGACTCGGTGATCCCGCTCGCACCCGACGAGTTGGTGCTCACCGGGGCACCTCCTGGTCTGCTCGCCCGTGGTCGAGTAGCTCGGACACCACCTCGAGTTCTTGATCGAGATCAGGGTCGTCGACGACCGTCCGTACGGCTTGGAGGTACTCCCGAAGCCGCTCGAACCGCTGAGCGTCGGCGTCGGACACGCGAAGCCGGACTGACCCCCGCTCGTGGTGATTGTGCCGCGCCCGTTCGAGGTCGCGCCAGTCGTCGATCGGACCGCTCTCGTCACCGTTGTCCCCCTCGCGAACACGCTTGGCCCACTCGCGGAGTTCCGCGGAGTACCGTCGCAGTGCGACCGCCTTACACACCGCGTCGTCGTCGTGGCCTGCCACTCGCGGCGTGACCGTGACCGTGGTCTCGTCGGATGTGCCGTCCCGCTCGACCCACGACGCCGTGAGCGTAATCTCGCCAGCATCTGCGGCGGCGTCCCTGTCGGGGTCACTCGCTTCGAGTTCGACGAGGATCACGCCGCCGCGTGATTCACCGTCTTCGGTCGGTGAGGGGAACAGCGTCGTCACCTCCAGCGCAGTTCCGTCATCAGGTCGCGCGGAGGGCGAGCCGTACACTCCGGCTACCTCGTAGCCGTCAGCGTCGACGTCGACCGAGAGGTCGAACGCCAGCGGCGTCACGAGACAGTCGAACTCCTCGCCGAGTCGGCGCTCGAACTCGGTCGCGGAGTGGACGAAGCAGTGGTTCGCCCCCCGCACCGCAGACAACTCCGCGATGAGGTCGGCGTTCGCGTCCAGCCCCATCCCGACGAACGTGGTAAACACGCCGTCGGTTGCGGCGTCGTCGACCCCGTCGACGAGCCCCGAAGTCGACGTCGTGCCTGTGTTCGGCATGGCGTCGGTCATGAACACGACGCGACGCTCTCGACCCGCCTCGTCGGCCTGCCCGTGATCGGCGGCGTCGAACAGATCGCGGGCCACCTCGAAGCCCGCGTTCATGTCGGTACCGCCGTGTGCGGTGATCGCGCGGATGTGTCGGCGGATCGCCGCCATGTCGGTGTCGCCGACGAGTCGGAGCGGCTTAGCGGCGTGTGCGGTGTTGTCGTACAGCACGACACCCAGTCGGTCATCGTCGTCGAGTTGCGTGGTCAGCGCACACAGCGACTTCGTCGCCGCCTCCAGTTTGGTGTCGACCGTACTGTCGTCGGTATCGGCGCGGCGGCGCGTACCCGAACGGTCGTAGTAGTACTCGTCGAACGCGCTCGACATCGAACCGGAGACGTCAAGCACGGCGACCAAGTCGAGCGCGGGACGCTCGAACTCCTCCGTCGACAGCGACGAGTCCAGTCCGATTGAGAGATACCGCTCCACCTCACCAGTCAGCGGATTCGACGACACGGACTGCGTACAGGTCGGGACGAACAAACCCTCCGCGTCCGTGTCGCCGCGCGCGGGGAATCGGTAGTCGTGAACCAATCCCTCGTACGTGAGCGCATCCGGCTGTGGGACGTGCCCCTCACGGACGTTCTCTCGGAAGTTCCCCGCATCCGTCGCGCCGCCGGTCGCGAGCCCCATGCTCTTGTTTGTAGATGCGACCGGCGCGCTCGGGTCGGCCGGGGCGCTCATATTGAGCAGCTCACCACCCTCGCCAGCATCTCCCCCGTGGTACCGCGGGTCGGCCTCGCGACCGCAGTCGGTACAGACGTACGCCGCCGGCTCGGGCGTCGTCTGCCACGGTCGCCAGTCGTCGACGAGTTGGTCACCGTCCGGGTCGTCGTCCTCGTCCGCGGTCGTGACTCGGCTCTCGGCGTCGACGACGTACACCGTCTCTCCGGTGTCGAACTCGTCGAGGACGGCCCGAACCGGAGGGTAGTCGTCAATTGCGTGCCACTCTCGCAGCGGCTCGCCGCACGCGGGACACTCGCCGAACTCCTCACAGTCGGCGATCTGACACACGCGAGCATCGCTGAGCCGATACGACTCGCCGGTCTTGAGGTCGTACCGCACGTGTTCGCGCTCTGGATGCAGGAACACGGATACCGGGCCGTCCGCCGTCTCGAATCGGAGCCGCCAAACCCGATCGCGTTCGCCTGCGGCTCGCTGGGACACGAACTGGCCGGTGATGGTCCGTCGGTCGTCGTCGGCTGCTGAAGGTGAAGCTGTCATGGGGGGTGAGCTGGGGGTGGGCAGTCGCCGTGCAATTCGCAAAATAATATTTTCTATGCGTTTCCTACCTCTGTAGAGTCACGAGCAGGTTATAAATCTGACGGGCCATCCGGATCAGTCGACACTCGAGCGGTCAGCACGGGGGTCGTCTACGTCCGTCGACATCGGGTACTCATCGACAGCCGCATGGACGACCGAGAGAATATAACTCAGTTCAGGGAAGTAGTGATGGATCGGGCTTCGTGACGCGACCGCTGCTCTCGAGATCGGAGTAGATTGACTGGTACACGTCCGTACAGTCGTTTCGCGGAGCCTCACGCCGGTGGCCTCGCAGCGTGTTCCAGTCGCCGACCAGCGCACAGTGACGCTTCGCGCGCGTCATTGCCACGTTCAGTCGACGCGGCCCGTCGTCCGCGCGGCCAAGGAAGCCGAGGTCGCCCGCTTCGTTGCTCCGCACGAACGAGATGACGATCGCCTCGCGCTCGCTCCCCTGGAACGCGTCGATCGTGTCGACGACGACGCCGTCGCCGTCGTTCACATCGGCCAGTCGGTCGCGCACTAGATCCACCTGCGCCGTGTACGGCGTGATTACACCGACCTGGACCGGGTCGAGGCCGTCGTCGAGGAGTCGCTCAACGAGGATCGCGACGAAGCGCGCCTCCGTTGGATTGCGCAGCGAGTGGTTCACGCGCTCCTCGCGGCCGCCGAACGAGTGGGCGGCAATAGTGTCGTGGTTCGAGAGTTCGGGGACTGCCTGTCCGTTGCGCAGCGACTTGCCGTAGAACAGTCGGTTGGGGAGGTAGGCGACATCGCGGTGCATCCGGTACTGAGTCCGCAGTTGGACGCCGACGCCCTCGTAGACGCCGCCGTCGGCGTACACGTGCTCGAACAGCGACGAGCCGTACCGGGAGGAAACCGGTCCCTCGGCGGCGGTGTACGGTGGGAGTTGCTGATGATCACCCGCGAGGACCACCTTCTCTGCCCGTGACAGCGGAACGCACGCCGACGCACACGTCGCCTGTGTCGCCTCGTCGAGGACGAGGACGTCGAACTCGCGGGCGAGTCGCCCGGCGCTGCTGTTCGTCGTCGCGACGACGTCGGCGCTCCCGCTGTTGCCGTCGCCGTAGTGTGCCCGAACCACTCGGTTATTCGACCGGCGAGCGTTGGCTCTGTGGATCGTGAACTCGTCGGTACCGTGTTGCCCGTACGCGTGGAGCGAGCCCTCGTCGGCGTCGTCGTCTGTACTCGACCCCACGAGGAGGTTGTCGACGGCCTGGTTCGAGTCCGCACACACGAGGACATCTCGGCCCGCCTGGACGGACCGTCGGACGAACTCCACGAGCGTCCGCGTCTTGCCAGTTCCGGGCGGGCCGTGGATACAGAACAGTCGGTCGGCCAACAGCGCGTGGTCGACGGCGATGTGCTGGTCCTGGTTGAGTTCGTCGTCGAGTGGCTCGCTGGCGGCCTTGGCGTCGTCTTCGAACGTGAGCGGCTCCGCTCCCGCCAACGCAGCTGCCATCGGCGTGTCCGCGAGCGCATCCAGCGCTTCGGTCTGGCGTTCGAACGGGACCGGGTTGAGCAGCGGCGACAGCCCATAGCCATCACGTGGTCGGTTCAGGATCGCTCCCACCGACGACCGTGACTCGACGGCGTCCCATGCGACTCGGAGTCGAAGGTCTCGGCCGCGCGTCGAGGCGACCGTCGCGCGGACCGGGAATTCCTCGTGGGAGACGCCCTCGGGCGCGTTGATCAGCACTTCGTTACCCTCGTGGATGTCGAACTCGTCGCGAACGAACCCGTAGCGGTCGGCCGACTCGTCGTCGATGTGTAGTCCGATGTCTGGGGCCTCTCGGACACGGAACACGTGTTCGCCGTCCTCGACGGCGACACAGTCGAGTGACGGGATGGCAGACCTGTTCCGCTGGTACTGGGTGGTCGGGCCCTGCTCTGCACGCTCCCGGTTCGCCTCGCGTGCGGCGTCGCGCTCCTCTGCGACGTACTCGCGGAGGCCGTCGACGAGGGTCTCGGTGTCTGAAAGCGGGTTTCGGGCCGGTTCGACCGCCGCGACTGGCGAGACGTGATACGACGGGAGTTGGTCGGGGACGTGATCCGGGTGCCAAAAGCGGAGGCGTGCGGCCGTCTCGGAGGCAGCAAGTCCATCGGCGGCAACCCACTCAACGTCGCCGTCGGCGCCGCGGCCGCCGAACATCGGGCCACGGAGGTCGTGTTCGCGGTAGCGGACGGCCTCTCCGGTCAACTCGGCATCATCGAGACCATGGAGCGGCAACACGACGCCGTGTCCGTCGGCGTTGAGGACGTCGTGATGCTCGGCGTAGCCACCGACCACGTCCAGCGGGAGCGGCTCGTCGAGGACGCCGGCGCCGCCGATCGACTGGACGGGACGAAGCGTGACCTCCTCGAAATCGACGGCGCCGATGGCGTTCTCCAGCAGGAGGGACATCTATCGTGATGGGGGATCCGCGTATCGGGTAGTAAACGTTCGCTCCACGTCGGGATCTGCGGCGGGCCGCTCTCGACTCACGCCCCGTCGCTCGCCTTGCTCAGCTCCGTCGTGATCCCGTCAAGTTCGACGATCACGTCGTCGCGAAGTCCGTCCAACAGCCCCTTCACGTCGTCCGCGGTCGACTGCATCTCGGTACACTTGCGCTTGGCGTTGGAGATCCGGTCGAGTTCGTCGCGCACCGCCTCGACACGCGACTGCACCTCTTCGGGGTCGAGGTCGTCGCCGGCGTCCACGTGCCGCTGGATCGCACGCGTCCGCGCCCAGCTGAGCGCGATCCGCAGGAACGACTCGTCCACCTCGTCGTCGCGGTCGGCGGACAGCGAGACACAGACGTAGTCGTCGTACGGCTGGAAGTACCCGACGGTGTCGGGAACGAACGACTCGCACTCGCTGACGAACACACCGAAGTCCGCGTCGCGGTTCTCGATCGCGTCGGCCATCTCTTCATCGATCTTCGGCCGGGTGTACCCCTCGACGCTCTTCGCCTCGACCGCGATGCGCTGGCCCGTCTCGCCGATCGTGTACACGAAGTCACCGACGTCGCGGCCGGGAAGTTCCCCCTCGGTCTCGGCCGTCCGCTCCACGTCGTCGCTCGTGTTGTACGTTGCGTCCGCGAGCAACTCCTCCACGTCGTCCTCGAAGTCGTAGCCAGACCGGTGACTCAGTTCGCGCTCCTCCTCGGCACCGGCCTGTCGCTCCAACTTCTCGCTGAGCTCGCGGATCTCCTCGCGGAACGTCTGTCGGATCCGGTTCAGCGGCGATCCGTCGTTGTCGGGGTCGAGCGCCTGCTGGATCACCTCGCCTTCCTCGCCGAACTGCTCATCGAGACGGTCAGCGAACGCACCGCCCTCACCGAACGCATCGTCCAGTCGGCCTTCGAACTCGCCGTCATCGCCGAACGCGTCCTCGAACTCGCGCTCGACTTCCGCCACCTCGTCCGCGAACGCCTCGCGTAGGGTGTCGAACTCGCGACGGACGTACTCGACTTCTCGGGTGGTGTCGGCGAGTTCGAGCGTCGACGCACCGACGCGGAGCGCCCGCTCGACCGCCGCTTCAGGTTCGCCAGGGGCATCTGACAGGAACGACGCGAGTTCCTCGTCGTGGACTGTGAGCGAGTCGATGTGAACCTCGTTGGACTCCGAGTCGACGGTGACGTTCTGGGCCGTGGCCATATACGCTCCAACTGTGTGACAGCACTTAGTCGTTTTGAAAAACTACATTGGATTGTTTTCTTTTTCAGCAGTGTCGTCGTATTCCACATCGAAATGCGTTATCGTGATTTTAAGTGGGAGGCCGGTGAGTACGAGTGTAATGACCGACGCTGCCTCCCGATTCGGGTCGTTCGATGCGCTCCGGGAGCGGATACACGATATCAACTACTGGTGGTCGAGTTCGGAGGCAACCTACCGTCCGAACCGACCCGGGAGTATCGATATCGAACAGGACTGGGCGTTCTACAAGTCCGACTTCTTCGGCACCCTGGACAAGCTCACGTGGGCGGACGGCTGGCGAGACGGCGACGACACGAGATTGTTCGCCATCACCGGTCCCGAGAATACGGGAAAAACGACGCTGTTGTCACAGTCGATCAAGTTGTTCGTCGACGAGGAGTTTCGGGAACTCCTCTGGACATTACCCGACGCTGACGACCAAAATCTACCCTTTACAGACGTCTCTCAACTCCGGGCCGCGTGGGCCATCGACAAGTATCACCACACTACCAAAGCGGGCGATAACGAGTACGCAAAGCTCGTTCAACAGTTGCCTGAACTCGGTCCAGACCGAGTATTGTATCTCCCGTTAGACGCGGACCCAGCCTTCCAATTGCGGCCCGAGCGGCAGATCAAGGAGGTCGTCGACTACTTTAGCGATGAAATTCTCGATGGAGACCCAGATGAGACTCGCCATTACGTCTTTATCGACGACATCCACACTCTCGCCAGCGACCCAGATGAGTCTGGGTGGGGTGAGTTGATTTCTGAATTACTCGACGAAACGCCAGCACGGAAAATCGTCGTTACCGGTGTCGCTGAGGAAACTGTCGAACGGGAACTCTACGATCCGGAGCGGGATCAAATGCGTCTCCCGCCCCAACAGTACGATATTGAGACGGTTATTCCGCCGAAGTTCCGAGACTACCTCCAGCGAAGGTTCCCGATTTTCGAAGGTGCCGATCCTGACCGGCGTATCGATATCGATTACGGCGCTCAGCTACGCGGTGACTCAATCGAAGACGTTCACGACCCCGATACGTATCGACTCAGTGGGTCTGACCTAAGGCGGAGCTTCCAAGGTGCGATTACCGAAGACGACCCAGAGCGGATAGTGGCGGCACTCACTCGCTACGAGGAGCAACTTTCGGAGATCGACGATTGGGTCGGAACGGGCGATACAAACTCCCCGCGTGAATGGATTACCACCGCGCTCGAGGAGTATTTGCTACTCGGTGGGTATCTCTCATTACGAATTGAAGACGACGTATTCGACCGCCCCGATCGTGAGATCCGCGCATATCTCCGCAACTCGGCTCAGTCCTCCGATTCCTCCGGTTTCTCCAGCGTCGCTACCGATGTCCTCGACGAGACACTCGGCACGATCCACGAACAAGCGCCGGCGTTCGATTCGATCCGGCCACATCGGACACGGGATCTTGGTCGCCTCTACTCATGGGCAGCCCACACAATGGAGACAGAACCGTTCGAATACGACGAACTACTCGGTGACAGTGGGACCGACGATTGGATTCTCGATGTCGACCGGCGCACACTCCGGAACAAGTACTTCGATACGCTCGAACAGATGGTCCTCCTCACGTTCAGCGACGGATACGGTAACAAGAAACCGCGTGAGCTGCGTGTTGCCCTTCGAGACGTTGGCCTCGCAAATGCACTCTGTTGGCGGGACTTAGATGATATCACTATGGCTGACGCTGAACTTCGTTCTCGCCTCGAGTACATGGTCGCGTTCGACCATATCATGCGGCTCAGCTACAATTTCAACCACCGACACGACCCAAACGCTGGGGTCGTCAACTATTGGAAAGGCGACGATCAGTTCGTCGAGTTCATCCCGAAAGTCGCGGGCGCCCCCATCCCGATAGGCCTGGATACGACTGGAGAAGAACTCGATCAAAAGGTCGCGGCCGTCGGCGAATTCCTCGATCGACAGAGCAGCTCTCCCGACGCGGAACTCCACGATTTCGTTCGGTACGAACCAACGGTTGGAGAACCACCGACGGGGCCAGCTGGCAGCGCAGACGAGCTATTAAATTGGTTTGACGAATCTGTCGAAGTTGCACTTCGAGAAGCCGGCGTCGACCGGTTAGAGGACCTGTGGAGTCAGTCCGCCGAAGAAATCTCTAACGCGGATGGGATCGATTCTCAGACTGCTACCGAAATCGTCGACGCCGTCGAGCTATACGATATGTTGGGCGACGTTCGCGGTATCGGCTCCTCCAAACGAGAGGCACTCTGGAATCCGTCGACAGACGGAGACGATCCAAACCTGACGCCAGCTGGCGTTTTTGAAGAATCCGAGACTCATTGGACGGTTGGAACACTTGCTGCAGCAGATCCCGATCATCTCGCTCAAATTCCTGGTTTCACAGAGACGACCGCAGCCCGTGTCGTTGAGGCAGCAGAGACGTACCTTCGTCGGGAGGAGGAAGAAAGCGAGTACGAACGCCGTCTTGATACCGTTCTGAACGGCGACGAGGGGTACTGGGATGGAATCGCCCCGCTTGAGGCTGCTGACGATCGCGGCTATCTGGGCCGGTACGAACGGTACGAGTGGGGTGGCTCTGACGATAGTGAGAGTTCCAGAGGATCAAGGCCGGTCCACCACCGAATCCACGACGGTGAAGCACCGTTCGGAATCGTGCTGTCAAAAGGCGATAAGATCGAGCAATTCCAGAGTCCCGAAGATGAGAAATTGATCGTATCGGTTCCGTTATGGCTGTTCCTTTCGGTGTCCTGAGTGCTGACGGGACCTGTTCTCCTGTCCAACTGTGATGGAAACACAGAGGACGAACCAGAAGCTAGCTCTATAACACACATTCAAAATTGAGGAATAGTACCGAAAGGCTTGGAAGAGAGGTTGTGTAGGTATGGGTTGGTGGCTTGTCAGTCGGACTGCGCGACTGACGGTGCATGCGCTGTGAGCGTTCTCGCCGGAACCCGTCGACGCCAACCCGTCTCGGCTCCGGCGGGGTGGTAGAGCGCGCTTTCGGGTCGGAGCAGGGTTCAAGCGACGGGGAGCGCGCCTCCGGTGGGCGCAACATCAAGACGTAGATCTCAGTCGGAGCTGGAACCCGAGGACGAAGGACTGACCATCTGCTTGAGGGGGCTGTATGCAACGAGTTCCAATATAATCCCAGCGGTCTCAGTCAGTAGAGGACTGGAAGGTGGTCAACTCCGGTTGGGGTTCACAAAGGATGTCCCTGGCATATATCCGCCTGCAAAGAAGGCCACACTGGCGAAGAGTAGGGTAAATACCTCCTGAGAAACGAGACCAGTCAATCCGTCATCAATGGCTCAAATAACCCCTAACACACAGCAGCACCGAAGGGTCGGAAAGATAATGACCGAAGTCCAAATCCTCAAGCACGGAACTCAGACCGGGTACATCAACGTAGAAAACGGCGAGTGGGATTACAGAGGGGACTCTAGAGACATAATGGTAGTGATGACCTCGCTCGGTGGGGGAATGGACACGCTGGAGTTCCCAGAGGACCAGATACATGAAGGCGACCATCGTTCCGATCCGGTGCAGTCCACCGCCTATGGAGAGGACTACCTAGAGATGATTGAATACCTCCTCGACGAGCGCGACATCGACTACCGGCTCGTATGCACCGAGGCTGACGAGTAACGACAGTCGCCAGTCTCTCAAGATCCGCTGGGCTGACCAAGCGACCGACCCAGCATGTATCCGCCCGCTGGCAGGGCGATCATCGCGTACACGAGGGTGAGCTGGGCGTACGTGATCTGCCCAGCAAGGCTCGCGGCGAAAAGCACACTCGAGACAGCCACAACTCCGAGTCCCACCTGGCTGGCCGACGGTGCGTTCGCTTTCATACTCCCCACTACGTCGAATTCGGTCTTAGTGTTCACGGCGGGCGTCGTGAGGTGGACAAATCCGGGCAGTGGTGGAACCGACTCTGAGAGCGCACAGTCGTCGGCGCAGATAACGCCGCTGCCGATCAACAGCAGCGCCGCTACCGCCTCAAACCTGGTGAGGTTGACCAACGGACGCCCCCAGCAGGTACCCGCCGGCGAGGAACGCAACGCTCGCCGCGCCGAGGTGGTATGCACTCGTGGGAAGGTGGCCAGCGAACAGCGCCCCCGCGAACACGAACTGGAGCAGTATCGCGACCGCAACGACCTGCCGGGTTGAGGGGGCGGCTGTTTCCATACCGTCAACAACGGTGGAGACTGTCTTATTATTCACGGCGGCGATCACGGAACTTCCCGACAACCGGATGGATGAGGTCATGTGGATCGAACCCGGGTCCGAAGGCTTCGACCAAGTCGTCGGGATCAACTTCCACGAGGCGACGAAGGAGCCGGGGATAGTCGTGTACAACAAGGAGGTCTCGTCTATCGTCGACGACCTCGTGGCGATCCTCAAATACGGTACTACTGGGGTCCGAGGGTGCAGGGGTTCACCGACCACTACCACGACCAACTGGACGACTATATCGGAACGAACGGCGCGTACAACGACCTCATCGACTACGTCGACGAGTCGTATTGCACGCCCTGCGGCGAACTCGATCGGTCAGAAGTCGACACCGCCCACGCCGACCCGAGCAAGTGGCCCGAACACGACGTGTACGTCTCCGAGTGCCAGTTCTGCACCCTGAGCGGGACGTGTGACTCCTGCAACGCAGAGAAGGCCATCGCCCGGATCGACACGACGCCGTGTTACGCCGACGGCGGCAGTTGGCACACCGCACCGGACGTCGAGTGCGACCACTGTACGATCAGCGTGTTCTGTCCCGACTGCGTGGCCGCCCACGAGGACGCTCACGAGAACTCTACACAGGAACCGATCGCGACTCTCAACGCCGAGCCGCGCCACAGTGTAAAGCGGGAGTTCTTCGACCTCCATGACATCACGCAGTCTGAGCTCACTGAGCTCGGGAAGCCCGAGGTTGCCAAGGGCTCCACACAAATCTCCTTCACGACCGAGGAACTCAACAGCCTCACGAAGAAGAACGGCGAGCCGCTGACGGTCGAGGACCTCCCGCCGCAGGCCCGGTCGGGTCATGCGTCCTTGGATACCGGTGGGTCCGACGAACCAGACGACGTGGAACACATCGACCCCCAGAACGGCGACACGGTGGACGCCGAACACGGCGATCCCGTCGGCCCCAAGAACGACTCCCCGTACGAGTCGTGGACGCACGACGAGCCAACGCAGTTGGTCGAACACCACGAGTGCCCCCGGTCTGATCACGGGTACGAACCGAGCGACTGTGGGATGTGCGAGACGATCGTGACCAGCGAGCCGTTCACCTACCTCCCGGTCACCGCGATGGACTACTTCACCGGCCCCAACTGGGAGAGCCAAGCCACGGACGACTCCATCGACAGTCCCAACGAAGCCCGCCAGCAGAAGGCCAACACCATCGGACGAGGGTGGAGCGAGGAGACCGTCACCGACGCTCGCGTCGGGTACGTCCCTCCGAAGAAGACCGCAGGTATCTCGCACCTGATCGAGGAAGGGCACACGGTCCAACAGCTCCTTGCGACCGGCCTCTTCAGCGTGGATACGTGGGATATCGCTGCGGAGTTGGCCCAGGACAGCGACGACCGTGACGAGGTTGAACAGATCGAGGACGTGATCAGCGCCCACCTGTACGCCGACGACGAGGACGAGGAAGCCACCCAGTCCGCCGATGGGAGAGACCTCTGGAAGGAAATCCGGAAGCTCGATCCCGAAACCGTCCTCAAATCCCGCTGGCGCGGGCGGCTGTTCTTCCCCTACTTCGATGCTGACGGGAAGCCCATCCACGCCCTCTCGAGGACGATGAAGGCACGGCCGCACCCGAACGACACCAAGTCGGACGCGAAGTACGCGAAGCTCCCCACCTACAACCACATCGGCAGCGAGGAGCCGATCTACGGCGTCGATAGCCTTCGGTCCGGCGAACCCGTCGTGATCACCGAGGGAATCGCCGACGCGATCGCCGCCCACGCCCACGGGATCCCGTGTCTCTCGCCGGTCACCGTCCAGTTCTCCGACGACGACGTCAGCAAGTTGCTGGACATCATCGACGAGTACGACATCCCGGTTGCCTACGTCGTCCAAGACAACGAGCGTGCGGAGTTCAGTTGGCAGGACAACAGCGACGCCGACAACACCGTCGACGTCGACGACGACGGCCGGTTCGGCACCACCGGGGGCGAGATCAACCAGTGGGTCGAGTTCGACGGAATCGGGCCCGGCGAGCGCGGGGCACTCAAGACCGCGAAGATGCTGGACGACAACGGCATCGGCGCGTTCCTCATCGAGATCCCCCGGATCGCCGGCCGGAAGGTCGACCTCGACGACTACCTCACCGACGAACTCTACGAGGTCGCCCCGCCGCTGCCGCACCTGTCGGCGCTGTTGGAGACGTGGCGCCGCAAGGACGACGAGGCGACGCTGCGGGAGACAGTTGGGTCCGCGGAGGTCCCACGCGTCTCGCCGCAAGCAAGCACGTACACGGACGGCCTGTCGTCGGTAGAAACCAACCTACTGGACACCATCACCCTTCGGCGGGCGTTCACGAGCGAGGTGGGCCAACAGATCACCGCGTATCTCGAGGAACACCACGGGGTCGGTCTGGACGAGGAAGACGAGGACGTCACCGTCCGCGAGCGGTCCGCCGTTGAAGACGACGAGGCCACAGCCGACCAGATCCCACTGCGGTTCAAGGAGTTCCCCCACATGGACTATGCCGGCAGTGGGCTGGATGAAGCCGAACTCATGGAGATTCTCGAGTGGGACACCGAGTACGGCATCCCGCGGGTGCCCATCGGCGAGTACATCGACTTCGCGGAGGCAAAGACGGCGATCGTCACTGCCGACGGTGCCGGCTGGGAGGACGTCGTCGCCACGGCCGCGGGGGGCGGGCCGGAGGACATCTTCGCCGAGGACGCCGGCGAGGAGTTCCGCCCGCCGTCGCTCGCGAAGAGTGGGCTTGGCACGTACCTCACACTCGGTCGGCACGTGGCCGTGCGTGGGTCGGAGAGCCTCCATCGTGATGTGAAGCACTTCGGGAAGTGGGTCGACGACAGCGACGACGAGAGCGGGCCTGTGGAGGTGCTCACGGAGCCGCTGTTCGAGGCCCACACGATTACCCATCCGACGGACCACGACGCCTACGACGAGTTCACGAAGCACCGTGCGGTGGAGCAACTGGACGAGCGTCGGTCCGACTCCGACCGGCCGGACCTCAAGAGCGGATCCAACAGCAACCGGAACGAGTTCTACGAGCAGACGATCACCGCACTCACTGGACACGACGTGGGTGAGCGTGACGTGAACCCACTGGCCCACATCGGTGACTCAGAGAACTACTTCCTCCCGCTCAAACGCGATATCGCATACGACCACAAGCGGCAGGTCACCTACACGCCGCTGTCGTATATGGCCTGCATGGTGGGGGTCCGTCGGGTCGACAACCCCGGGGGAGAGTTCACCGACGAAGAAGAGCTCCACACGTGGGTCCGGATCAAAGAGCGGACATCCATCCTCAGCGACGATGCCAAGATCCCCTGGAAGTTGCTGAACGAGGCTGGCCTCGAACTGGGGACGCTCGAACCAGAGGATATCCAAGAGACAGAAGTTCCTAAAGAAAACAAGACTGTCACCGTCGACATGATCGTCGACGACCAGAAGTTCAACGCGACCATCGACGCCTTCCGCGAGGAGTACGGTGTCGACCCCGGCAGAAGTAAACGGATTACCGAGGACGATTTCCTCGTCGACGGGGTGACCAAAGAGGAGTCGTTCGAGGCCTTCGCAGAACATCACATTACTGATGTAAAGCCGGATTGGGACGAGCGAGATACTAACCAAGCCACGGTCAAAACGAAATACGCTTGGGCAGCGTATGAGGAGTTTTGTGAAGTCAATGGTGTTGACCCCCGCCCCCAGGGAGACTGGCCTGAGCTGGTTGAGGAGATCGGCTGTGAGAAGAAGCGGATGACTCTGAATAGTAATCGGAGGCGTCGACTTGTGGGGGCAACTCTCACACCGACGGGCTGGATGATGAAGAAGAGGAGGCTTGGTTCGGACGGCCCACGGGACTAGAATCTCCCACCGAAAACTAAGAACCTACCAGATATATTAGATTCTGTTCTGCATCAAATTGGTACTCGTTCAAAGGCTGGTTGTGAGGGCTGGGAATATTGAGCAATCTTGCTCCTTGGAGTACTGCGGGCAATATGGACCAAACCGTGATCAATACAACTACCCGATTTGGCTCATGGGGATCGGTGTGCTCTATTGTAGGTCCCCCATCAAATTAGGAAGTCAGAGTCTCAGATGAGTCCATATATATACGATATGGAAAGGCGGGAATAATCTAATTAAATTCAGGTGTTCTATCGGCTCATCTAACGGTTCCTCACTCCCACTCAATTGGGTTGTTGGACTGGCCCTCATGGAAGCGACGTTCCTATTGAGCTGAATGGGAAGTTAGGAATTCGGAGGAGATTTAGACACTATCGAATGAGTATCACGGTTCAATTGATGACGGGATATTCATTATCATACTTCTGAGGGTAAAGCAGGAGCACCCAGGAACCAAAGTCAGTTGGTAAGCCATTCGATAGGGCCTACGGTACGTAGAATTTCTTTCTTCTACAAATCCAGCACCCAGTAACTCATGGTGGAGTAATCTATTATATTGGTTGGCAAACGTACAACTATCAGGATGGGATGATCTCGAAGTGAGGATATCATTTGGCGTCGCAAAGAGGTCGGTCGAAGGAGATCGCCTTGGCTCCTAGTAGTTCAGCGAAAAATTTGTGTGGGACATTCTACGGGAGTATGAGTTCTAAATACCAGAATAATGATGAAAGGACAACCGGCGGTGAAAGGGTGCGGACAGGGGTAGCGGACAGGGGGGGAGCAGTCCGCTAAACCTGAAAATAACCATACGGCACCGGGTTGAGGGGTTGTCCGCCACCCTGTCCATCGCTAATATCGGAATCGGAAATACACTTCTCAGTTATTACAATCATGCAATCATCAAAAATCGCTGTACGGCAATAGGTGGATAGGGGTGTGAATTTGTTCCGGACAGGGGTGTGGACAGGGTAATCTACAATGGAGTTATTAATCTCGCAATCTATCACGCTTATCCCCGTTTTGGCCACTGATACCCTCAAATCTGTACGAATACTTTGTTCAAGCATCTCTTCAGTTGACTGCCCTTTTTTACAGGGTTTGCGTCGAGGGGAGGGGTACATAAAGCCCGTATTGAATAACCCCCTATATGACGTTACGGAGCACAGCTCCTGTCTCCAAGGCCGACAGGCCAAGCAAAATCGAAGACACCGCCAAGCGGCCAGTGGGACCTTCGATCTCTCTGGGAGCTGATATAGGAATCAGCGGGTGGGGGGTTGGACATGACGACAACCGAGGATGGACGACTGGCCGATCGACCAGCAGAGGAGTGGCCCCGCCACAGCGGATCGGCAGTCGCCGATAGCGACTGAAGATGGAGGGTAGAGGATACTGGAAGTGGTGGGGGGTTGGCCCGAACCGAGCGGTGACCTCGAGGCAGTCGGCGCAGGGAGGAAGGGACTGGGCAGACGAGCCATCCGGCTCTTTCCTGACCGCCGGTCAGAGGGGTCCGCAGTCGCCGGAGGCTCTATCAGAATCTCGATACATCACCGACTCGCACGCCGAGTGGCTGTCCGACATCCCGTGGGCAGTCGGCCCAGGAGTCACCATCGTCGACGTCGACCGCGACGACTCGAGCCGGGGGGACAACCCGTGGCGATCGTTCCGCAGTGGCGGCGCCGCGACACGCCCCGTCGACGAGGTCGTCACCCCAGCGCAAGCCGAGGCGATCCGCGCGGCTATCGACCAGCCCATCGACCGGTGCTACGCACAGGCGACATCCGGCCGAGCGATCGCCCAGTGACCCTGGGAGGCCCATGGGGAGACTCTCGGTGAGACGAGTGACCAGTGGGGGGCAGACCAGTGGGAGCCCCATAGGGACAGACGCAGATCGAGTCGGTGGGACAGTACCCACATCGAACACCAACCTACCACATACTTGATACAGGAACTCGACCGCGACAGCGACCGCCGACTCGATCGTGGTGCCCCAGCCTGAGCCGGGAGTCGGCACGGTCGACCCGCCGCGCCTCGCTGCGCGCCTCGGCTCACGATGTTCGCCTTCTGTGCTTGCGTCGGCGGGGCGGGATCGACCGCACCTCTCCCGGCTTCGAACCGCGACCGCGACGGCGCCGCACCAGCTCCGCGACCGCCACCGCACTCGTTGGACCCGCCGTTGCTTGCAGGAGACCATGCCAACGAATCAGAACCGTAGTGCAGATATCGACAAACAACTCGGGAAACCTGATAGGAAGAAGCCCAAGACACCAATCGACGACAGCCACCACACCCAGTCGAAGACGAGTCAGAACACCGGGGCAAGCGGGGGGAGATTACGACGGGGAACCAGCCCGGCCATTTGTCCTCAGTCGACGGGCGAGATGACTTCGAAGACGTCACACAGTCAGCGGAGTACCGAGCGAGTCGTGCCCGTTTCAGACACAACTACTGAGGGGGGTTCGGAGGGGTTCGAACTCGCGATCGACGGAGAGTGTGCCGCGCCGGGGTGTGGGGAAGCGCCACAGAAGGGGAACCTCGACCTGCTGTTAGGAGCGCGGGTCGGTGGGATGGACGCGGACTACGGGGAGGTGTCGTTCTGCTCGGTGGAGTGTCTGGACAAGTTCGTGTCGCTGGCTCCGTTCCGCGAGCAGTACCCGGAGACCTCCGAGGTGACGATCACGGCCGGGGAACCGGTCATCGCGTACGTGAGTGCGATGGCAGCGGCGAGTGGCCCCGACGAGGTAGCCGACGATGCGTACATCCCGGTGGCCGGGTGCAACTTCGAGCGGGCCCACGAGGCGGTCGCGGAGCAGCTGTCCAGTGAGGAGTTCCCGATCAGTGAGGCGGATCGCGACCAAGTCTTCGTCGAGTACAAGCACCTGTAGCGGCCCAAACGGCGCTACCCTTAAGAGCGGGACCTCGGTACCACGGTCGAGGACACGATAGCCACCCCTGCGCAGCCCGCAGGCGAAGCGATAGCTCCGCGACCAGCAGCAGCAACACCATGCACATACGCACACCGACGTTCGAGAACAGTATCGCCCGCAGGATCCAAGCCAACCCGATCGTGATGGGGACGGGCCTCCTGCTCGTCGTGACCGCGGTGCTGGCGTTCAGCGCCATCATCGCCTCGTCCGTGTTGGAGCCAACGACCAACATGCATAATTCTCTCTCAGCTGTATCGATTGATTTCTGACATATCTGCGGATTTTCATGATGTCTACAGTAGAGGGATACTGTCGTCGGTCCAACTTCTCGAGCTCAAGTTGCGTACCAACTCTCTACTCGTCGACGTGCCTCGAGGTCTCGCCGCGGCGCCGCCGGAGGGAGGAGGGCCACACAGTGGGCAGTGCAAGGCCAGAATGACAGTGGGCCAGTATCAGGTACACGCGCGTTTCAGGAGACGAGGGTATGGTAGGGGGGAGGGAGTTGAGCGGAATGAGCTGGCCGACTGCGCTTCTCTAGTTTGCCACTGGACTGACCCCGTCTCTAACTGCAGTTGGTCCGCTTCTCGCGACCGCTACAATATGGCCACCAAGACGGGGTTCACTTCCGGGTCATACACACTCCATCTGAGATAAACGCCCGCAGAGACGAAACTGTCGTAACCGGCCGCGAGCAGGCTGAAAGTCACACGGTTGCGCTCACTGGGCTGTTCACTTTCACTTCCACTCCACACGCATGGCTGAGCCCCTTATGCGTGCTCTCCGTCCGATCTGGTATGCATCGCGACCAGCCGCACGATGGTGTCGAACTGCCCACGCTCGAAGCGGGTGTGACGCTCCTGGAGATCGACGCCGACCTCGGCGCCGAGCCGTTGTGCGCGCTCGTCCTCGACCAGCTCCTCTCGGCAGGTGATCACGCCTTCTGGGTCGATGCCGGCGGGCACGTCCAGACGTCGACGCTCGCGACGCTTGCGCCACACCCGCAGTACTTGGAACGGATCACGGTCGCTCGTGGGTTCACAGCGTATCAGCACGCCTCGCTGCTCGATCGGCTGCCGCGGGTGGTTTCGAACGCCGCGCTCGAACGCACTGACCCGGCACTCGTAGTTGTCCCCGCAATGGATCTGCTCTACCGTGAGGACGACATCCCACGTGAACAGGCCCAGGAGTTGCTCGTCCAGCGGCTCGCGACGCTTGCTGGGCTCGCCCGTGACCGCAACCTGCCGGTCGTGATCACTCGCGCTCGCGACGACGAACTGTCGGCGCCGATCGAGGCCGCCGCTGGAGAGACACTCACCTGCCAGGCAACGTCGTTCGGGCCGCGGTTCACCAGCGACGACGCCGAGTCCGATTCGGAGACGCTCGTCTACCATACGGGCGACGGGTGGCTCCAGACGACGCTCGCGTTCTGGCGGGAGATCCTCCAGCACCGCGCTCGCGCCGTCGACGCGCCGGTCGACACCGCTGGGGAGTCGCCGAGCGCATCGTCGACGACGTCGCCGGTCACCCCCGAGGGGTGGTGAGCGTGGGGCGCACGAACCCGACGTTCCGTGATGTACTCGGGCGGATGGAAGAGGAGTGGAGTGACTTCCGGCGAGCGCTGCGCCGGCGCCATCAGCCGCTGCTCGACCGCCTGTTCACCTACGCTCGCGAGCACGCCGACGCTGCGAGTCACCTGAATCACCCCGACCGCCTTGCGCCGGTGCTGGTGAGCATCGACCTCGAACAGGAGGACCGCATCGACGAGCTCGAGGAGCGCGTTGCGGAATTGGAGGCGCGTCTTGAAGACGCGGTTGAGTGCGACCAATAGGCTCTGTTGAAACCCTTCACCGCTGACAACAGTGCCGTGCGAGATACAAAGCGTCTATACAGCAGAGTATCGATATACAACTGATTCCCAGCGTGCTATTCGAACGCGACGCTTATTTTTCGGCACCCATTTACAGGATGTCGACTTCCTCGCCAGAGTTTATCACTCCGGTTTCGATCCTGCCCGTTGCGACCTTATCGCCCTTCGATAGCTCTCCGGCACCAGCGAGATGAACGAGCGGGGCGTCCAGTGCTGATACAGCCAGCTTTTCCGCCTCCATCCCGAGGATGTCTACTCCCCCGCCACCGCCGTCAGCCATCTGCTCGTCGTTGTCTCCCTCGAGGATACCCCCTAGAGGGCCTGGCATCATCCCAGAGTCGGCGACAGATTCGGGGGCCCCACTGACCAAAGCCGAGCCGAATCGACTCCGGTCGCGGGAGAACTGCTCGACGATGCGGTCATCGTAGTCGTCGCTCTCGATGTCCTCCGGGGTCACGCTCGCGACCTCGGTCGGCCCCTCCGCGAACAGGAGGGTCACCGAATCCTCGAAGAGCGCACCCTCGTCGAGCACCCAGCCGCCGGCGAAGACGATCTGGTCGTCGTTGCGGACCCGCTTGAGGTAGAACAGCCCAGGTAACGGACACGGACAGTCCTCCGGCGTCACGGTCACGGGACAGACCAGCGATGGACTGACCGAACCATCGCCACCGGAGTCACCCACCGACACATTATCGCCCGGCATCACCATATCCCTGTCTTCGCCCAGGATAAGCTCGCCCGTGACATCTCCGGACGCGAGGAAGACTCGTTTCCCGTCGGTGTCGGCCGACGCCGCCGCGGCACTAACGACGGTGCCACCATCAGTACCGTCGCCGACGATGGCCCGGTTCTCGGTAGTGTAGGTGTCCAGCTTCGCCGAGAGGATGTTCTGGCGGGCGACGTCCTCGTGGAGCGAGATGGGGCCGTCGAGGTCGATATAGTTGTCGTCGGTGTAATCGAAGCAGCACACCGGGTCATATAGGTTGTTGAACGGTGTCCGTCGCCCGTCTGGTTCGTACGAGGACGCGAAGTACGCCAGCACGTGGTCCAGTGTGAGAACCTCGGCCAGCGAGCCACGGTCGCCCGGAAGACTGGCGTCGGGCAGACACACTGAGAACGACTCGCCGATGGTCGGTGCGTCCCGCAGATACTCGATGATATCGATGAATCGCGGCCGGCCCGGGTCGCGCGCTACGAGTTCGTCGTCGAGGCGTTCGATATCGCTGAGGACGATCTCCTCGACGCCTTCGAGTTCCCGCCGTGCGGCGGCCCAGTCCTCCTCCTCGACGGCCCCCCGGGCGATCCGAATCCCTTGTACTCGACCATCCGAATTTTCACGGACGGTCTCACAGACGCCGGTCCCACACTTGTCGAGTGCCGGTCGGAGGGCGTCTTCGGTGGTGTCGATGAACGCGTCGAAGGCTGTGCTGGCGGCGTTCTGGTCTTCTCGGGCTACGGCGGCCTGGGCGCTGGTGACGTGGCTGAGCAACCCCAGTTCGACGTCGTGAATCGCGTCGAGGGTGTCTCCATCCTCGTCATCGTCATCCTCGTCGGGCCCGGCCCACCACTCGTATTTGTTGGAGCGCGAGGAGTTGTAGTCCTGGGCCTGAGCCCCTTTGATTATGGGCGTGTAGTCGCCGTCGGAGTCCGGGGCCTTCGTTACCGCGCTGGTGGACCAGCCTTCGAGTTCGATATTCTGGGAGTCGAGACTGACTGTTGCCGGAATGTGGCTGACATCGGCCGGGCCGTTGCGGTAGAACCGCGGCTGAGCGCTGCGCTCCTGCTCGCTGGCGCTCCCCGCCGATCCGGTCGATGGCGGCCGACCCGCGTACAACGCCGCCGGTGCAGACACCGTCGTTCCGACGACCTGTTCGCTGGCACTTTCTAACAGCCCATCGAGCGCCGAACACCCTGCTAATCCACCGAGTGCGACAGCCCCACCCGCTGCGAGGACCGCTCGCCGTGTCGCCAGCGGAGTACTATCGGTAGTATCCGACCCTTCAACATCCGTACGACTTTTTTCACTCATTATTAATAATATATGTTATATAAGTACATAAGTTAGCATTATCATACCTCAACTGAGCACGACGGATCGGAGGCTTCCACCACTTTGAGTCGGAACACGTGATGGTTTCCCGTGGTCGCGTTTCGAACGAGAGACACTCTCTACAAGATATGCGCGTTGTATGCAGCAGGGGCTCAACGATCTGTCAGCAACCGAGGGTTTCAACAGAGCTGACCAATAGTATCTACGGCGCTTCAAAATCCGGATACTCGACGCTGTTGAAGTTCATAGATGCACCAGAGCCAGCTATCCAACAGTCCAAACAGCTATGTTCAAACAGCACCAACACTCGCACATGTCGAGCGGCACGATCGATATCGACGAGTTCGAGAACGCCGACCCCGACGAGTTCGAGGAGCGGACTGACACCGAGCGCATCGTGCTGTTTCTCGACGAACACGACGACCGGGCGTGGAAGGCGGCGACGATCGCAGCGGAACTCGAACTGGATACCGACGCCGTCAGTGCGATTCTCTCACGACTCAAAGAACGAGGGCTCGTCCGACACAAGCGTCCGTACTGGGCGATAACGGACGATAAAGAGCGACTCCAAGCCGCCTATCGGTTGCACCAGCACCACGAGACTGCAGCCGAGCAGTATGGCGAGGAGCAACTTGAGGACCTCCAGACTGATGAGATGGAGCGGGTGCAGTGACCGCGTTCGATGACCTCGAACGCGGCGACATCATCTGGGGGACTGACCCACTCTCCGAGAAGGGCCGCCCAATGCTCATCTTGGGGACTCCGCAGTTTGCTACCCACGGCGTCCAGCTCATCACAGTCTTGATTTCCTCCAAAACCTATCACGAGGAATCGCTCACGCTCCACGATGACGACTACGCGGGCGAACCGCTTGGAAACCGAAGTCACGTCCTCCCGTGGTCGCTGGCGACGCTCAACAGCTCTGCAGACGTTGAATATCATCTGACCTCGCTTGTCGACGAACGCATTGCGGACGTGGAAACGCAAACGGTCGGCTACATTTCTTCGTGAGCGGGATCTACTTTCACCTGTCAGCGACTCCGAGATACGTACTTGGAAGTTCGTACGGAAGTGCTGTGGAACGGCCTACTATCCCCACAATAGCCGAAACTTGGACCGGTCGAGACCTGTGGACTACTTTCACTCTAGATGGCTGAGGCATATCCCCTCTTGCAGTCTTTCACTGTCTGTGATCACCGCTACGGGACCATGGCGTGAATCGTCGCCGAGATCCGAACCACGGGGCGGCTGGCTCGGTAAGACCGCTACGACGGCCGAGACGCCGGTCGAGCGTGAGCGATAGCGATGGTACTCGCGATCGACTACGACGGCTCCACGGTCGTCGAATGGCGCCTCACGCCCGACGGTATCGAACGCACCCGCGTCGACGACTACCGACCCACGATGTACGTCGGAGCGCCTGTTTCGGAGTTGTACGGTGAGCATGGTGGCCAGACGCCGCGAGTACAGTTGCCGGCGCGTGGAGCGCTCACTGAGGCGCTTCAGGAGTTGCGCTCGTTCCTCAGGGGGCAGGCGGCCGTCGAGTCGCTCTCAGTGGACGTGTGGCGCCAGACGTTCCGCGCTGACGCCCGGCCGGTCCTCAAGATCGAGTGTCGCGAGATCGACGACGTCCGCTCGGTCGCGCGCCGCGTCCAGCAGTTCGGGGGCGCCGATGCGTACACCTGCTACAATGTCGATCTCACGCGGCAGTTCCGGTATACGCTTGAAACCGGGACAGATCCGGCGCCCGATACGGATGTGCGGGAGCTTCGGACGCTCGAGCTTGGGTTCCCGACCCACGAGTCCGGGGTAGAGGCCCTGCCCAAGCTCACCGTTGACGGTGAGCGCGTTGGTGCGACGCCGCGAGAGGTGGTTGAGGCCGTGGGCGAGTGCGTCGCGAGCGTCGACCCGGACGTGCTGGTCGTCGATACCGCGGAGGTCGTCCCACTGTTGTTCGAGGCAGCGGCGGAGTATGGCCTGCGGCCGTTCGAGCTTGGGCGAGAGCCGGGCTATACACAGTTGGCGTCGGCCTCGACGTACACGAGCTACGGGAACGTCGGTCACTCGCCGGCGCGATATTCGGTGCCGGGGAGAGTGCTGCTCGACCGCTCGAACTCGTTCTTTGTGCACGAGGCAGGCCTCGAGGGCTGTCTCGATCTGGTTGCGCGGGCTGGGCTGCCGTTGGAGGAGCTCGGCTGGGCGTCGATCGGGCGAGTGTTGACCGCGATGCAGATCCGGGAGGCGCGTTCGCGGGGCGTGTTGGTGCCGTGGCAGGCGTGGCGCCCGGAGTTCTTCCGCTCGGCGGCGACACTCGATACCGCCGACCGCGGCGGAACGACATTAGCGCCCGAAGTGGGGGTGCATGAGGACGTCCACGAGCTCGACTTCTCCTCGCTGTATCCGAACATCATCCGTGAATACAACATCTCACCCGAGACGGTGCGGTGTGGCTGCTGTGATACCCCACGAGTTCCAAAAGTGGGATATTCGATCTGTGAACGCGACGGGTACCTTCCCGCCGTGCTTGGTCCGTTGATCGACGGCCGGGATGCGATCAAACAGCGAATTCGTGAGTCGGACGATCCCGAAGAGATCGCGGCGTTGGAATCGCGTTCGGCGGCGATCAAGTGGATTTTGGTGTCGTGTTTCGGCTACCAGGGCTTCTCGAACGCGAAGTACGGCCGCATCGAGTGCCACGAAGCAATCAACGCGTTTGCCCGGGAGATTCTGCTCGATGCGAAGGCCGCGCTCGAGGCCGGCGGGTGGCGTGTGCTCCACGGGATCGTCGATTCGATCTGGGTGACGCCCGCGCCAGATGTGAAGGATGGAGAGCGGCGGGAGTTGGATGTGATTGCTCGGGAAGTGAGTGCGGAGGTGGGCATCGAATTGGAGTACGAGGGCGCCTTCGAGTGGGTCGCCTTCTGTCCGCGCCGCGGTAGTGATGGTGGGGCGCTGACGCGGTATTTCGGCCGGCGACGTGGAGTGGAGTTGCCTGACGAGGGTGTGGGTGAGGCAGTGAAGACCCGGGGGATCGAGTGCCGCCAGGACGACACGCCGGCGTGGATTGTGCGGCTGCAGGCGGCGTTGATCCAAACGTTAGACCGGACCCACGACGTGGAGGCCGTCGTCGGGGAGCTGCGGCGGTGGCTCAGGCGGTTGGAAGAGGGCGAGGTGGACCCGATCGAGTTACTGGTGACACAGCGCGTGTCGAAGCGCGCTGAGCAGTATCGCTACGAGACGGTGACGGTGGCGGCGTTGAAGCGTGCGAAGTGGAAGGACTGTGCGCTCGAACCCGGGCAGCGCGTCGAGTATCTGGTGGTGGATGATGAGGCGACGGGGTTGGGGCGGGTACGGTTGGGGTTTGAGTCGTTGGGGCGGTATGATGTCGAGTGGTATCGGCGCGAGGCGATTCGGGCTGCCGAGAGTGTGGTGTCGCCGCTCGGGTGGGATCGCGAGCGGATTCAGCGGGCGGTGTCGGGCGTTGTGGAGCCGTCGCTGGGCGAGTTTGGGTAAGTCTGTGTTTGGGGGCGTCAGTAAACCTGTTTCCAAGGTCAACAAGTCCACCTACGAGACGATCGTCCCTGACAGTTCAACGATATCCACGAGTCATTGAGGAGTTCACCGACGAGTTCCTAGGGAAGATGGAGCGGCTCTCGTCCCTACTGAACTTGCCGACGCTGATAAACACTGGCGACGAGTTCCAGCAGCTGTCGGAGTGTTTCGTCGACCCTTCTGGCGACGACATCGTTGCTGCGCTTGATTCCATCGAGAATGGCGGAAAACGCAAGACGATCGCACTCCGCGATCAGTCGGCTGCTGCGTTACTGACCACGCTTATGGAGAATCCTGAGCGGTCGAAGCAGGTTGGGGATGATCTTCGCAAGGCTCTCAACCGCGACGTCGACGAGAAGTACGATCGTTCAGAGATTGTTCGGCTGGCTCTTCGCGTCGGGCTCCAGCATGCTTCACCTGCGGTCGTTGAGGACCTCCAGACAGCTCATCAAGATTATGTCACGGTCAAAGTTCATCACCGGTATCGCCATCGTCAGTCTCGTTGCAATTGCATTCCATCGCCGCCGTGGTGGCGAAGCGGACTCTGCCGAGTAACGTCCCTGAACCGGACGGGCTCGAAATCTGGAGTTGCTGATCCGACCGTCGAAGAATCAGTTGACAGCATGGGCGTTGCCGACCACATCAAATGAGTACTCTGTTGTCGCTCCGTCTACTGGGATAACTGAAGAATCAGGAACGCTCTGCTCCTAACTCACCGAGCCCGGCCGTTAATTTCGAACGTACTGCCTCATTCACTGCCTCTCCATCAGCTCCATAGTGGATCCGTGCGTGGCACGTCGGGCATAATGCCACGACACGAGCTGGCGTCAATGGACCCGATCGAGTGAGTTCGTCAACGTGGTGAAGTTCAAGATGTGGCGTTCCATCGATTGCTTCGAACGCCGCATCATTTCCGCACGCTTCACAGACGCCTTCCGAACGCGCATGGACGTACGAAGCGATTGCTTGCGTATTTGCATAGGTTAATAGCTTAGCTCCTGATTCTACCAGTTCACTTTCCCCGCCCACCGAGGTTGCTTCAGTACGAAGGCGCGAAACCCTTTCACTGGGCTCGCGGTGTGAATGGAATGGAACGACATCCGGGTGGGTTGTCGCCAATATCGTCTCTGGGGGAGCGTGAAGGATGGGACACCACCTCTGAGGGAGCGTCTCGGTAGCCATCACGATCTCATCCGATGCACCGCGTAGTTCTTCTACGATAGTTGCTGCACCGGACAGGGCGACAGGGTGCACATGAGAGTGGGCCTGGCTATCGGTCGAAAAATCGAGTTCTTGATATGCAGTACCTGCAGCTTTCAGATGCTCTTTTGCAGCGACACTCGCGCTCAGGTAGTCGTTCCGTGACAGTGACCAATCCCGAGGTGGCTTCGCTTCACAGGCGCGGATAAATGAGAGATATGCAGTACGTTCGATTTCTACTCGTCCCCAGACCGACGAACGCTGTTGATCCGAACTGAGATCTCTTGTAAGGCGCTCAAACTGGTCACATGCCTCTGCAACCTGCCCGGCAGATCTGGCTCTTTCTGCTCTCGTGATTGCTTGATTTAGCTTGGCTTCTGCTTTCCAGACCTCACCACTCGGGGTAACGCTGTTTTCCGCTATTTTGAAGGCTTCTAACGCAGCATCGTATGCGCCAGTAGAGAGCTGCTCCAGCCCTTCAGTCATAGCCTCAGTCCATGGTGAGTCTTCGGTCAGCGTCTCAGTCACATACGAATTAAAAGACGCATGAATATGCGATTGAGATACTTCGGTAACAGTTGCTCTTACAGCCCCTGCAACAAGGGTTTCATCCGCCTCAACAGTAACAGGGATATCCTCTAATGCCCCCCATAATGACCCATCATTGACTACGTCAGTATCTACTACAATCTCGTCGCCGGTATTGAGTCCGAGCCCCTCAGCACGCGGCACAATCGATGTGATGACTTGACCGTGTGAAACCTCAGTAACCTCAGCGGTATATTGCCAAACTTTGGGAGACTCTGTTCCAGTATCAACCGGTATGCCAGAATAATTGACAAGCTCACCATCGTTAATCTCAACTTCAGAACCGGGAGAGGGCTTTCGCTGGTCTGATAGATCATCGACTGACGCCTGAATGTACCTATCGTTGAACTCAGAAATACCGACAGTTGGAGTGGTTACCCACTCTGGCACCTCTGCAGGAATTTTGACAAGAGTCTCCTCATAGAGTCCCCATGTGGTAGATTCCTCTCTGGAAACAATAGTTGGTTCTAGCGCATCCCCGAGGGTGTATTCCTGTTCTAGAGTGTCACTGGTAGCGCTCCGAGCATGAATTCCAGCCTCGGATGCTCCAATAACTTCCACTGTAACGTTGTCTTGGAGCGTACAGGGGGACTTGACCCACACACAATGCTGGTCAATCCATCCAATTGCCAAGGTCTCAGTAATCGAATTGGCAGCAATAACTTTCGGGCCTTGGCGTATCTCTGGCGGTAACTGGTCTGAGTGTGGTGTGAGTGCTTGGAGATACTCAGCGAGTTCATTTAGCTGGAACTCCGATGTCACCACTCGGGTCCCATTTGGACTGAGTTCGCCGGGCTCGAAGTAGTCAATATAATTAGCCGTCCATGCTTGCTCGTGAAGACAAATTCCCCGGTCGCCGGACAGCTGCCACACCAATACACGCTCGGGAATTTTGCGTTGGCGGACTGGCCCAATAGACAATTCAGTGCCGTTAGAGGCCTTGAAGTGTGTATTTCCTGAATTTGACTGACCTTTAGCTTTGCCAACCAGCAAGTCTCCGCGAGCTGCCTTTATAAACGAGGTAAGACGAGCGGATGTTGACTCTGGTTCTTCACCACCAGGCCGGTGGCGTTCTTTTAATCTCGGGAGATGATCCAGCTCTCCTTCCAACTCCTGTTGTTGATCTTGAAACGCCTCATGCGTCTCAATATAAGACCGGAGTTTTGACTGCTGTTCATTTGACAGCGACTGGCCGTACGTTTCTGAGACTTTCTGGATTTGACCGATGTCCTGGTGGCCCTTCGTTTCTGATTTGAAATGGAGGTCACCAAGGATGCGCAATGGCCGACAAACGTCCCACGGAATTTCGACTTCATCGCCTTCATATGGAACAGCATAGCCAATTTCCGCGAGGAAATTAACGGCTCGACGACGAACTTGATAGGTGCTTGGCCGGCTATGGGTTGGGTGAGGAACCCAGCGAACAATCACACCAGAGCTAGTAGTCTTATTTCGAAGCGTTGCCACGAGGGTGGGAATCACTTCTCAATGTATAACTGTTTGTCTCACTGGCAGCACTCGACGACTTCCATGGGTCAGCTTGGGGTAATTGCTGCAGTTCGCATATTGAGAAATCAGCCGTACAAATCACCGTACAGTTAAGACAGTGAACGGAGCATGAACGGGTACGATGGTTGACAGCCAGTTGTTCGACCAATTAGAGTTCCCACCCGTTATTGACACTTCTGAGGTCGATTTTGTCTCTGAGTTCTATGAGCCGTTGTTGTCCCGTGCAACGAAATACAAACGCGGTGTTGGGTACTTCTCGAGTTCGTGGATGCGATCAGCGGCGAGAGGAATGGCTGCTTTAGCAGAAAATGGCGGGACGGCCAAGTGGATTACCAGTCCAATGATCGGTGAAGACGACTGGGAAGCCTTGCAGAAAGGCTCTGAAGCAAAGCAGGATGAAGTACTCAGAGAGGCTCTTGAAGATGAAATTTCCAATCTTCGCTTCGATCTCGAATACAATACCCGCAATACCATCGCCTGGATGATCGCTGATGGGATCCTTGACATCAGATTTGCAGTTCCTAAGGTTGATCTGAGTGGGGATTTCCATGACAAGTTTGGGATCCTGCGGGATGAAGCAGGGAACAAAGTCGCGTTTCATGGCTCTCAGAATGACAGCCAGCACGCTCTCAGCAATTATGAAGCGTACTCAATCAACTGTAGTTGGTTAGGCGAACGAGATGCAGAAGCCGTTTCACACCAAGAACGGCGATTTGACAAACTGTGGGAGGGAGCAGTCCCTGATGTTGAGGTGTACACAATTCCCGACAGTGTCGCGAACGACATCGCGCAGCTCCGAGATGATGACTATCGTCCATATGATGACCCGACTGGGGGGTCCAAGGGAGGAGCTTCGCTCCTTCGGCCGTATCAGCGCCAAGCAGTGGATGAATGGCACGCGAATGGAGGCAAGGGACTATTCGAAATGGCAACTGGAACCGGGAAGACATTTACAGCACTGGCGGCTGCTGAGGAGATAACTAACCAGGATTCGGGGCCTAGTCTTGTTGTAATCGCAGTTCCATTCACTCACTTAGCCCCTCAGTGGGAGTCTGAGATGGATGCCTTCCAACTGGAGGCGCCAGTGTATGCCTATGGAACAGATAATCCAGACTGGAAAAGTGATCTATCGAGAACTCTGCAAAATCTTGAGATTGACATCCTAGACCAGGCGGTCGTACTCACAACACACACCACACTGTGTCATGAGTTTTTCATTGACCAGATTCAGAACTTCTCTGAAAACGCACTGCTAATTGGCGATGAAGCGCATCATCTGGGATCGGATCATCAACAAAAGGGGCTGGTCGATGAGTATGAGTATCGAATTGGACTGTCAGCGACCCCAGAACGCTACTATGATGAGGAGGGGACAGAGTTCCTCCTAGAGTACTTTGGTGGGACTGTATTCGAGTACACACTTGAGGATGCGATTCCGGAATATCTCACACCGTATGAGTACCATCCGGTCCCTGTCGAACTCACTGCTGATGAATTCAGTGAGTATCAAAAACTCTCTCGGAAATTAGCCCGTATTGCACACAACGACCAAGCTGATGATGAAGTTGTGGAGCGCTTAGCGCAAAAACGAGCTAACATCATCAAATCTGCTGAGAACAAGTATGCACAGTTGTCCACCGTACTTGATAGATTAGACCCAATCGACCATCTTTTGGTCTACACGAATTCCAGCCAGATTGATCATGTTCAGGATATCCTCAATGAGCAAGGGATCATCCAACACAAGTTCACGTATAGAGAAGACAGCGAGGAGCGTCAACGAATTCTCTCAGGATTCAAAGAGGGAGAATACGATGCCCTCGTCGCCATGAAATGCCTCGATGAGGGTGTCGACGTTGAAGCAACCAAGCAAGCCATCTTAATGTCAAATACGGGCAACCCAATGGAATTCATCCAACGGAGGGGACGGGTGCTCCGCAAATCCCCTGGAAAAGAGAAATCCACTATCTTCGATTTTATCGTCGTCCCGACACTCGATCCATCTGACACGGTTGCAGATGCAGAGCGGAACATTCTCAGGAAGGAACTCAAGCGATTCGAGGAATTCGCAGCCCATGCGAAGAACGAAATTCAGGCAAGAAATGCAATCGGTGAGATACGGATTCAATACCGAGTATCGACAGACGACGGAGATGAAGATCCATCTGTCTGAATTATATGCAAAAATCATAAGTAGTCCATAACGGTAGCTGGTGGCATGGATCGGGAAGACGTGAACGAGCTCATTCTGGATGAGGTTGATGACATCGAGGATGAGTCCGTCCGTCAGTTTATTGACGACATCCTGAGATTCGAGCGCTCGAATCTAGATATGGACCAGCCCCACTACAAGTCAGATTACAACGAATACATCGATGCGACCATTGAGAGTTGGCAAGAGGACAGCTCATAATAAATGAGCCGCTTAGAGATACTTTCCCTCACGATCAAAGACTACCGCCAGTATGCTGGTGAAGTCGAAATCGACCTCCAGACTTCTGGATCGAAGAATATCAATGTGATTGAGGGCCAGAACGGAGCCGGCAAATCTAATATCCTCAATGCAATCACGCTGTGTCTCTACGGAAAAGAGACACACCTTTCGGATAAGGAGGACGCAGGCTTGGAATCGTACCCCTATGTCAACCGGAAGCGACTGAGCGAAATTAATGGAAATGAAACTGCGACCGGCTATGTAGAATTACGGCTCGGAAAAGGGACCCCTGAGTATATATTCAAACGAGAATTCAAGACAGTCAAGCTCCCTGATGGAAAGTACAGTAGCACCTTGGGTGAGCTTCAACTAAAACAGAAGCTGGGCCGCGATTGGAAAACTGTCGACCAACCGAATACTCGCCTCAACCAGATTCTCCCCGCCCACGTACACGAGTACTTCTTATTTGACGGCGAACGGCTGGACGACTTCTTCGGACAAGGATATCAAGAACGTGTCCGCCGTGGTCTTCTGGACGTATCTCATATCGAATTGCTCGATAGGGCAATCACCCATCTTGAGAAACTAGAAGCTGAAACAAGACGCGAAATTGACGACGATGGCGGCGAAGCAGAACAAAAGCGACAGGAGTACGAAGACGCTCTCTCAAAGCTCGAATCAACGCGAAAGGAGCTCAAAAACACTAAACAAAATATCGAAGATACACAGAATCTTCGAGACAAAATCGATGCTGATCTGCGTGACAGCAGCGATCCCGACGTTCGGGAGAAACAAGTTGACCGTCAGAACCTCACTCGAGCCCTCTCACAGAAACAAGATGAGATTGAGCAGTTACAGGAGCGGCTCAGTCAAGAGCTTGTCCAGACAGGCCCGGCAGTGTATGCTCACAAATCACTAACTTATACGAAAGAGAAACTCGACGAACTCTCAGAGAAAGGCCAACTTCCTCCCAAAATCCAAGACTGGTTCATCAACGAACTCATTGAAACTGGAACGTGTATTTGTGGGGAACCAATTACAGAGGAGAGCACAGAACACCTCCGGAGTCTCAAGTCGGAGATGTCGGAGGTAGACGAGGATAATCTTGAGGGCAAGATGATCATCCCTGGCCTACTTGATGATGCTTTTGAGGAAGTTGACGAAATTAAGCAGATTCGTCAGGACCTGGTCGAAGCAGAGGAAGAAGAAAAGCGGCTCAACAGGAAGCTCAAAGAAATCTCTGAGGACCTGAAATCCTATGATATCCCGGATGATGTCGATGTTCAAGAATTAGAGAACCAACGAGAGGAGTATAGCAATCAGCTTGCGAAACTCCGCGAAAAGAAAGGTCGTTTGGAGAGTGAAATCGAGAGTGCTGAAGAACTAAAAAACGAGAAAAAGAAGGAATACGACGAAGCAGCCTCTCAGAAAGAGGAAAATGCTGAGCTCCTCAAGCGGATTCGATTTATCGAAACATCTCGTTACCGGCTCGTCTCAGTTAAAGAGGATATCCTCTCAACGGTTCGCTCGGAGATTGAAGCGAAGCTGAACGAATACTTCAACGAGATCATCTGGAAGGAAGAGGAATATACAGTCAAGCTCGGGGACGATTATCAGGTTCGTGTTGAAGGCCCGCGCAACGACAACAAGATCGGGTCGTTATCTGCTGGTGAGAGCCAAGTGTTGGCATTCTCCTTCCTCGCAGCAATCACACAGATTAGTGGGTTCAATGCCCCGATTATTATCGACACGCCGCTGGGAAGAATATCGAGTACGCCAAAGAAGCGAATCGCTCGCAATCTCCCATCGTACATTGATGACTCCCAAATAACGTTCCTGATGACCGACGAGGAGTACACCGATGAGGTTCGAGCGAATCTTAAGCCCAGTGTCTCTAACGAGTACCGACTTGAATACGCCAATGAAGTGACCAAGGTGGTTCCCTATGAGTAACACAGAGTACGAGTCGACCGACGCGCCACGGGACGTGAGTATTGAACGGTCTAAAGACAACCTGTACGAAGAGCTCCAAGAGAGCGACGGCTCGCCATTTCAAGGAGCCCAGCGGATGGAAATCTTCCTGTTCGCAGTTGCTTACGGCAGCAAGAAGACCGGGAAAACATCGCTAACTGGTGACCGTCAGGCGCTCTTCAATATCAGCTCGTTGAAGAGCGATCAAAAGTGGATCATCAAATCTGTCGCAGTACGTGATGCACGAACTACCGACGTACTCCGTGATGAAAAAGAAGTCTATCGAATCGCTCAAGAATATGCTAATAGTGGGTTGGAGGAGCTTCATGGAAAGCTCGTGGGACCGACTGATGCCCTGAGTGAGCTCTCTACCGACGTGATTAAATTGGCACAAGACTCCTAAACACCAGGTTAGACCCACATGCAGTCGGAAACTTACTGGCTTACCCTTACTACTGACAGCCAGGATATTCGAATGGAAGCAATGGACTCTCCGTCGGGTGAATTTACTGCTGCATATCGATACGACAAATCAAATCAGCGTGGCCACGTAGCCATACTTCAGGAAGATTCTGTCACGTGGTATAACCGGTGTTCTGAACCTCGTTCAGTTGGAATCGCGGATTCTGGTCGGTTCATATTCGCTGATTGGATTGAGTACGGCAAGTCTACCGGAGCCCATATCCATGTCGTCGAAGCAGATGGAACACAGGTGTTCGAGTTACAAACCGACGAGAGTTCACCTGTTGTAGATATTTCAGAAGATGGTGAGACAATCATTGTTTGTCCGCATAGCGCACCCGCTCAAATCATCGATGTCAACTCTGGTGAAGTGCTGACCCTGCACGAATACGAGGTTTTCGACCGGTTATATCCATCTGTAGTTACCGTGGCAGGCTCCGATCGTGTGATGTTCAGGAGGGATCCAGCTGAGCCAAGTTTGTATACAATATCAGTCGACGGCGGGATTGACTCAAAATCAGACACGTTTGAGAAGCTCCAATACTACGATGTTGTTGAACTTGATGAGTCTCTGGACTGGCACCCGATCATAGAGCAATTCGCCAACGACTACCAAGAAACTGAGATAGATCAGTTACAAAATATCATCGCGAATACTATTGGTGATGCAAGATTAGTCGATGCCGACGCTGAGAAGCTTCGGGAAGTCATTGATGCACTTGAGGCATATCGCGATACGTTCGACGCTGAATCAGCACATTCGAAATTGAACGCTCTCAAGCTTGGAGAGGCATATTATCGAGTTAGTAAGGTGCTCGGTCGAGGCACTGAGTGGCCTTCTGAACTATGGAGACATCTACAACGGAGTGCCGAGGCGTATAGCTCTGCGCTCCCGTGGTATGACGCGAAAGAAGGCCTTGCCCAAGTGCTGCGATTCCAAGCAGGACTGTATCGGAGACTTCAGCGGGACTCCGAAGCCTTCGATTGCTATCTTCAGATTGAGGCGCTGGAAGACCATTTCGGAGTAAACCTAACAACAAGTGCTGATCGGAGTCGGTTGGATGAGTACAGAAACAAAGGACTTGACCACACTCCGCCAAATGAGACTGGTCAATTCTTCAATACCCCTGAAGCAGGTGCCCAATGACTCCCTCGAATGAGCAATTGGATGTCCCTCACGACTATCTCATTGGGCTGATCGATTACTTATGTAATCCCCGGCTCGCACCAAGAGAAACCGCAGGTGGGTACGGATTAGACCCATCATTGACCATCACTACCAGAGATTCCCAATTAATTGAAGGGATAATAGTCGATTCTCTTGAGCAGTCTGGGATACGAACAACGAGCGAAAATCGCTCGAGTGGAACTCGTGTTAGAATACGGAACAATGAATCATTGATCGAGGTGAGTCAATTAGGGCGTGGTGATTGGATTCAAATTGCGGAACGCCTGTCGTTTCTGTCATTCTATGCCAACGAGTACGGCGGGAAGAACATCAGTGCGGACAGAGAATTATTCCTCCGACTCTACAAAACGTGGGCAGAATTACATTCGTATTGGAGTAGATTAACGAATAAAAAATACACATTTGAATATTTTAAAAAAGAGTTCCAATTAGACGAGACTCCTGTCAAAAAGGACTTCCCTGAAACAACATATCCTGACCAGATTTCAACAGAATATGTGGCAGGCATGTTTGACGCGAAGGGACGAATCCGGTTCAATACTAGTGAAAATTCAGAATGGGATATTGGCTATTCGATGTCACCAGCAGCGGGAATTACCCTTTCACACCCTGAAATCCTAGTGAAACCACATCTACTCAGTTACTGGGAAGACAAACCCTACTCCCCCCGGATTCACGAATCAGAGGACCAGCTTAGAATCTCAATTACAACTCTCGATGGGATTGAAGCTTTTATCGAAGACATCGGTCCACATCTATACTACAATTATGAAATGGCGCAGTTCGTGTATGAGCAAGCCATTCCAGCGTTCCGCGATGGATATCATAAGAACTCCCGGGCAGGATTTCTAGACCTGTTAGAGGCTCACGAGACCTACGTCAAAACAGATGGTCCTCAGAAATACAACTCAGAATACCTCAAAGACCTCTGGGATATGGGCTGATTCGATGACAAATCCTACTGGAGCATTGCAGGCGGCATCGATCAATTGATATGCCGCGGAATAATTACTACACTCCAATAGCCGACAGCCCGAGTGTAATCACAGGATGGTTGTCTGCGACTTTCACCAATGAGTAGCGATACTTGCAAATCAGAAGTCGAACTTCAGACGCTGGCGCCTGGAATGGCCAAGCAACATGAAAACTATCTTGATGCCCTCCAGGAACTCATCGACAATTCTGTTGCCGCAACGGTTTCTGATGAGTCATATTTCGATGACCCAGACAATCCGGTCAATATTTCAATTTCTATTGTCCGGGGTGAAGATACCGTCACAACATACATTGCAGATTCAGGTCCTGGAATCTCGCGTGATGACCTTCGAAACCACGTCTTCAGAACTGGCAGTAAACAAGTCTCAGATGGGATCTTAAATAACGTTGGGTGGGGCCTCAAGGCCAGTATCGCCTGGTTCGAGCAATCGCTCAAACAGCGCGGTATTGAGAGCGACAAAGACTGGTTCAAACTAGTCACGCAGACCTCACAGGGTCCGCTCACACACGTCAATGGACCCATTACAGGAGACCTTCCGATCAGTGATGCTGGTCCAGATGAGTGGACAGTGGGCATTCCAGATCTCGCTGAAGCAGTAGCATACAGTGATCACGGGACACGGATCCAAGTTTCGTGCGCCAGAACGCAATTTGAGAGTGACGTTTGGCCGGCTGCTAATTCTCTCTCAATCAAGGCGCAATACATCAGAGAACGACTTGGAGTGCTATTCCGGAGGCTACTGAACGCTCACGAAGATACCCAGATCACCATCCACTATCATGACTTTCTTGAAGGTGAACAGGGATCATTCACCGTCCCTGCTATTACCCCAATCTATGAAGACGAAGAATCACTGACGACCCACGAATTCGAGATACAAACGTCTACTGGGGTCACGTACGATGTAATCTACCGGGGTGGAAAATTGGATATTGATGCGATGACCGCCTTGGCAGAAGAAGAGTATCCTGAGGTTCTCACACAGAGCGGCCGATTCAGATATCGATACCGCCCAAACCAAAGCCGGCAAGGAGTAGACATCTACGCAAATGGACGTGTTCTGATGACTTCCGTCTTCGAGGACCTCTTTGACCTAACTCGAAATAACCAATACAACTACTTTGGCGGAGAGTTGGAGATTCAACCGACTAGTGACACCCGAGAAGTCCCGACGGACAACAAAAAAACGCGGCTAGATACGAACAGCACACTTTGGGAGGAAATGCAGTCGGAGCTCTCTCAGTCTGAATACCACCCTGAGGGGAAAGACTATAGAAAGCGGATAAGCAGCGGTGGAGCCTCGGGTAATGAATCCGATCAAACTATCGACGAGACCGATTCAAAACAGATCTCTCGGGAGGTGGAAATTGGTTCTCTTGATGATGTATTCGGATTGCACAATGGCGATACGCAGGAATTCCTCCCAAAGCTTCGTGAAAAAACCAGTACAGATATTGACTCTTCTGAGGGATTTCTCGATGCAACGATTACTTCGCCACCGTATTTTGACATGAAGGAATATGGATCTGAAGATGCCGCCGAAGTTGGCCAACAGAGCAGCTACAGCCAATATCTATCCCAGCTACAGGATATTTTCAAGGATGTCTATACGATGACGAAAAACGATGGCTCCTTGTGGGTCGTCGTCAACACCTTCCGGCGAAATCACGAGGTCGTACAGCTGCCGTTTGATATTGCTCGGATTTGCCAGAATATCGATAACGATCTGGAGTGTCCCGGCTGTGGCGCTTCCATTCTTTCACGTGTTCATGAGCCTGCAGGTCGGAACGTAACTTGTGCAAACTGTGGTGAGACCGTCACCCAAGGAGATTCTTGGCATTTGCAAGACATTATTGTATGGGATAAAAATCATGCTCTTCCCTATACGAAGAAAGGGCGGCTACGGAATGTATTCGAGTACATCCTATGCTTCAGTAAAACCACAGACTTTAAGCTGGATATGGATAGTATCCGTCAGCCAGATCCTGCAAAATACAAGAAGTGGTGGGCGGACTTCCCCGAACGATATCACCCGCTGGGGAAACTGCCAGAAAACATTTGGAAATTCCAATCACCGACGAGGGGGTCGTTCACGGGGAATGAGGAGACAATTGACCACCCAGCTGCACTCCCACCTCAACTGATTCAGCGAATCTTAAATCTATCAACAGATAGTAAAGACGTTGTTCTAGACCCTTTCGCAGGATCTGGTGTTGTCGTTGCTCAATCTGAGGTGATGGAGCGCCGGGCGATTGGTGTTGAACTCAACCAGGAATACTGTGACGCGTATTCAGATGTCCAAGAATATGTCAAACGGCACTATGAGCGGCGTGAGGATGATGCTACAGATGCGATTGAAAACCTCATCTGTGGCCTCCGCCAAGTGAAGTATTCCCGAAAACTGCTCGAAGAACTGGCCTCAATCCGTGGTTTCGACAGCCCAAGTAAACTGGACATCCAGTCCGTTATCGCTGTCAGTCAGGAGCTTGGACATCAATCGATTGCAGAAAACATCCATGGCCACGTAGATCTAGTTTTTGTCGTTGACGAAGAGACGACCGCACGCGAACTGTTGGACTATGCAAACAACGCTGATGAAGCGATGAACCAGCGGCCCTGTTCAGGATTTGGAATTAAAGCAGACGTCACGTTCCTCAAGCCGTGTGAATTGGTTGAAGACGTTCAACAAGACAACATTCCAGGCCTGTCGGATGAACTGTTTCTCTACGAGGACGGCCGCCACTACGTTTACACCGATACAATAGCCATACAGCAGTTAGTAGCTGATCTGGATAGCGGGGAGTGGGTCGAGGCGTTTGGGACCGACAAAACGCCCCCAATCCTGAGTAATCTCGGGCTCGAAGTGAACCACCCCAAACACTCGATGGACACCGTTGAACGATCTCTCTCGGGTGATCATGAGTTCATTCGAAATACACCATCCAATAACCAGAACCGGTTCGTGATTGAGTACTCCACACCGACGCCGTCGGGGGCTGATTGACGAGACCCCTCTGCGCTTCTGCAACCGAGTACCAGCCCATTTATTGGTAGCCGTGTCGGATGCCAATTCGATAAAAATGCCTGCCGACATCCCATCTCCCTACCGGGTATATCAACACGACTCTCGACATCTACAGGAGCGGCTCGAAGAAGAGTTCGATGATATTGAAGACCTCGTCGACGTGATCATCACATCGCCACCGTATGCAGACTTGATTGACTATGGGGACCACGACGAGCAAGTTGGTCAGCAAGCATACGAATCATTTCTCGACGACATTCGGTCGATCTTCCGGCAATGTTACAACATCGCGACTGACGACGCCACCCTCTGGGTCATCACTGATACCTACAAGGTAGAGGGCCGCGTCGTCAGGCTCCCGTTCGACATCGCTGACGAAATAGAGAATCTCCCCCAGTTGACGCATTGCACTGACGAAGAGTGTGGTGCCCCTCTCAAGCGCAATCGCGGGACTGGGACCATGATTTGTACCGAATGTAACGAGATCTATAATCCCCTGACTGACTCTTGGCGGATGGAAGACAACATCATTTGGGACAAACTTCGCACTCGACCATGGCACCAGAAAGGTCGGATGCGCAACGTCTACGAACACGTCTCAATGTTCTCTAAGACGGACGACTTCACCTACAACAAAGACGCAATCCGCGTTAGCGACACTGATGAGTTTGAGCAATGGTGGGTGAACTATCCCGAACGATACAGTCCTAAGGGAATGGTCCCGAGTAATGTTTGGGAATTCCCCATTCCAAAACAGGGCCAATGGGGGCCTAAGGTTAGTTTCCATCCAAGCCCGTTCCCTGAGCAGTTGGTTGAACGAATAGTTCGGCTAGCAACTGACCCTGGTGACGTCGTCTTTGATCCGTTCGCTGGGATTGGGACCACATTAGCGATTGCTGAGGCACTTGATAGAAAACCGCTCGGATTCGAGCTGAATTCCGAGTACATCGAGTACTACGAGGACCACGTCCGACCGACTGCTCTCGCAGAAGTCGGGACTAAACAGGATACGCTCCACGATGCGCAAGCAGAACTTCAACGCAAGATATACACGCTTCGTATCCACAAATATGCGTACAAACTGTACAAAGAGTTGATCAACTCTGGTGACTACTCTATCAACGAGGGAGAAATTGAGTTCATCACAGTCTCTAGCGACCCAGCGGAGTTTGACAATGACGAGGACCCCAGTGCCACGATTCAGTTCGTTTGTGAGGACGACAGCGTCTTCGAGGACGTCGTAGTTGGAGACGCTATGGAGGGAATGCTCTCAGAGAATAAAGGCTCAGGCGACTACTACGGCGTTTCGTTCTCACCAGCGTTCGTGACGATCGACGAGTATCAGGATCGGGCCTCTACTAACGGAGACGTCTTCCTGTACATGGATGGTGCTCACAATTGGGTTGAGAAGGTATTTACTGGCCAGGAGTGGGGCGAAACCGTCTCTGAACGAGACTGGGGGCGGTATTGGTCGAAAAGCTGGCCACCGTTGGTCTCGAACTTAGAAATCTCTGTTTCCAATCCGATGGATGAGGAACGTAAAACGTCGGACCACTACCAAGCTGGGTTTGAGCAGTTCGACTAGAATTAATCGTCTGTACGCCCGAGCTCCCAGCCACGGTGGAAGTATGCCAATTTCATCGTGGACTCGAATTCCCAGCCCGTCGGTTTGTGTGTGATTACTGGTGTGTCCTCTCCCATTTCCACCGTCCCATCGGCAAGCAATTCTTCTGTAATTGCCATTGCCTGTTCTTCGGAGATTCCGTGAACACTCCCCTCCTGTGAGTCTGTCATATCTTGACAGCTATTTTCACACGGCTAAAATCGTCGGGTTATACTCGTCTGATATCGTTGGGAAGAGTGCAAGACCGTTCTCGGGTGCTGATCCACCCAGTCACCCGATAGCCGTGTTTTTATTCTCGGAGTATCAAGTGACGGTCATCAATGGCTGAGCCAATCCTGAAGTGGGCTGGCGGAAAGCGGCCACTTCTCTCTGAGATCAAAGGACGGTTTCCACAGCAGTGGGACGCATATCATGAGCCGTTCATTGGCGGTGCGGCAGTCTTTCTTGATTTAGAACCTACTGCAGGATCGATCAACGACCTGAATACCAAGCTGGTCACTCTATACGAGATTGTTCGTGACTATCCAGAACGACTGATTGAGGAAAATCGCACACATTTCTACAAGAACGAAGGCTCTAGTGACAACGAATACTACGACGAAGAGACTGAGGAGTACTATTATGCTCGTCGTAAGGAATTCCGGGAGTTACACAATCAGGATTCACTTACAACCGAGGAGAAAATCCGGGCGGCGAGCTTGTTTATTTTCCTCAAT
Source organism: Halobaculum rubrum (assembly GCF_019880225.1). Lineage (NCBI taxonomy): Archaea > Methanobacteriati > Methanobacteriota > Halobacteria > Halobacteriales > Haloferacaceae > Halobaculum > Halobaculum rubrum. The sequence continues at coordinate 16,118 of NZ_CP082285.1, read as the reverse complement.
AAGACCGGATACAACGGACTGTACCGTGAGAACCAAAGCGGCGAATTCAATGTCCCAGTCGGGAAACATCATGACCCAGATTTTGTCCGTGAGGACCAGATCCGGTCGGTGAGTGCCGTCTTCTCGGCTGTCGATATCTACAATGAGGATTTCGAGTACGTGAGTAATGCAGTATCGAGTGGTGATCTCGTGTACTTTGATCCCCCGTACAAGCCGGTCTCAAAGACTGCTGATTTCACTCAGTACCAAGCAGAGGGATTCGACAGAGACGATCAGCGCCGGCTTCGTGATCTCGCAGTGGAACTAGATTCACGAGGGGTATCAGTCGTCCTTTCAAATTCACCTCCGGTACGTGAGTTGTATGAGAGTGCCGATGGATTTGAAGTGGAGTTTGTCGAAGCACCTCGGTTTATCAATCGAGATGCAAGTGGACGTGGCGATGTTGCTGAGGTCATCATAACGAATGTGTCCCGATCACAACGCCGCCAGCAGACTCTGGAAAACTTCTAACGTGGGAAGTTACGGAACGTGTTCCGAAGATAGAAGATAATGCGCAGCTCCAAGAACGGCTACAAATACTAAATATTTAGGTAAAAGTCGGGGAATAAAACCCAATATTGTTGAAAAGAGGCGCCTCGATTACGGGCCGACGGGGACGGCGATCTACCTCCCGAAGCGCCAGACAGAGCGTGAAGATGAGTGCGCCAGCACGAGGGACATGGCGATTCGCCAGGAGCCCGTTGAAAATGTCGAAGATGTTGGCGACACGACACCGCTTTCGGAGAACTACGGAGGTGTCTCTTTGGTGAGCAACCTTCTCAGCGAGGTTACCGAAGAGGGAGGATCGTCGCGGTCACGATCATATTTGCCGGTCCCTGCGGACTCGCATCCACCACAATCGCGCTGCCAGCTGCAAGCGTCCGCAACACAGCGGTCGGGGTCGACGCGCGATCTAACGTCGCCTCAACGACCCAGCCATCGCGGGCGCCGACACCAGGAGCGAACACGTTGACGGCGACGACCGACTGATTCAACGCGAGCGTATCGGCGAGGCGATCTGCTTGCCGACGCTGCTCAACGCGACAGTTACTCATCGGCCTGCAGGAACTGCGTGCTCGGTCTCGCACCGCGAGCAGATCCGGACGTCGCCTTCCCCACGGAGCATCAAGGAGCTGCAGCCGGCACAGGTAACGCCGTAGACGCGGGTGCTCACACCGACCACCTCGCTGGTGTTGGGATGTGGTTGTCGTCGGTACCCTTATTGGTCGAGTCGCCGTTAGCAGGCGACGGGCTTGCTTGGTTCATAGCAGACGCAGGCACAGCCCGGCTCCGGTGTTCCAACCACCGGGGCGATTCTGAGACAGATTCACCCGAAGAGGCTCGTCTGTGCCTGCCAGATCAATGTACTACTAGCCACATAATATTTTTGCCTATGGGCAACTGTTTGGAGATACAGGTAGATGCCCGCTGGGAAAATGAAGATCACCGATTCAGAGATTCTCGAGTATTTTCAGAGTTCACAAGATCCCTGTTTCAGTGCGGGAGAGTGTTCGGAAGACTGGGGGATGTCCTCCGAAGGAGCTCGGAAACGGTTGAACGAACTAGTAGATCGTGGGGAGTTGGAATCGAAGAAACCTGGCCACAGAACCCGAATTTACTGGTTGTCCGAGGCCGACGTGGAGGCGTAGTATTCTCTTCCCTCACGCGTTATCCAGTATACACGCGTCCGCCTACCGGGCTTTTTGCTGTCAAGATAGCCGTCTTCAACAAGTTCGTTCATCCTGCCACGAGCCCATTCATCACTCTTGTCGAAGTATTCGGATACCTCAGAGACGAACAAGACCGGGTCAGGCGTCTCTATGAACTGCCTGAGAATATCGACTTTTGTGTGAGACGGATCCGGCCCTCTGGTCACAGAATACGATTCTTTGTTCGAGATATGAATCTGATTACCGAGATCTGTTGGCTATGGGCAATAGTTAAGTGCATTACAGCATATGAGCAGACAAGCGACGCTACGCGGCGGACCCGCCCACGCATTACGGCGGCCGGTGTACCAGCACCGAACCGCCGCGTGGGGTCGCAACCAGCCCGGAGCGGTCAATTCCGCTCCAGCAAGCGACATGATCACAACACGCCCCACCCGGCTTCAACGTGCCGGAGACGACGACGAACAACCAGCACACTACCTCGTCGACGCGCGCCGTGACGCCCGAGCGCACCACCCTGATCCGAACGACCCGGACACCCCACACTGCCGCGCCGGGCTCCAGCACACCGACACTGACTGGATACCCATCGATCCCGACGACTACGACGGTCCCATCTGCCAGTGGTGCGCGCCCGACCCCGACCCCAACGCGTACGACAGCCGCTACGCACAACTTCGCCACGCCAGCCCTGATGCACTGAACACGGAGGCGCCCCGATGAATCGCCTCACCACCCACCGCCCCGAGAGTCTTCACTGCGGCAGGCACGTCTCCGAGCGGTTCGCGCGCGTCTTCGGCGATGACGCCGATCGCGCCCACCGCTGTCAGGCCTGCGACTCGATGCCCCGCCTCTCACGAAGCAGCGCCGCCGGTAAGCGTGACCCCACACACATCGACCCCGAAGACAAACCAGCCCGCCAACACAACGCGCGTACTCGCGCCACTGGAGGTGTCGTCTCGTGAGCGCCCACGCTGCCCCATACGTCACCGACGGCGGCACCATCACCCCACCCCACATGGACGGATCTCACCGCCTTTGAGGGCAACGTCCTCTACGCGATCGCCCGACTCGAACGCGAGGACGTACTCACCTATGGCCTCGCGATTCGCGACTTCCTCGGGGAGTACTACAACAAGGCGATCAATCACGGTCGACTCTATCCAACGCTCGATGACCTCACTGACCAGGGGCTCATCACGAAAACAAGCGTCGACGATCGTACGAACGAATATGAACTCACCGACGCAGGCTACGAGCTTCTCCGTAGTCGCCGGGACGACCTCGCAGCCGTCCTCACGGAGGCTGACAAATGAACAACTCACCCGACGTCGACCCCGAAGACATCGCCTGGACCGACCTCACCTCAATCGAACGCACGACGCTGAATCTCATCGCCCGGCGTGAACGCGACCGCAGTGAGCAACCCAAGCACTCGTTCACACGTGGCAGCAGCCACTTCATGGCTGAGACGGACCCTAACCCCGATCCCGACGACGAGGCACTCAGCGACCTCACCAACAAAGGCCTGGTCAGGCACATCGACGAGAAGTACGTCCTCACCGACGCTGGCCAACAGCTCCTCTACGTGGAGTCCACCGACATCGAGAGTATCCCCCATTCCTCGATTCACGACATCGGTGACTCCGCCCCCAGTTGTCCCAACTGCGGCGACCCAGTCAGGTCCCTGTCGGTCACTGGCCCGGGCACCGTCCGGGCCGGCCCCTGTGACTGTCAACTCCCCGGACCACTCGCTGCAGACCCACTCACAGATCGTCTCGAGGAAGCGCTCCACCTGACCGACGACGCCGACGCACGCTATCACATCCGTCAAGCGATGCAACTCGCGTTCGCGCGTGCCCACCGCTCCACTCAATGACCACGCCCACCGCACCCTATGCGATCGCCCCGTTCACCCCCGAAGATCTCCATGAGGGCTACATCCTCACGTGGGACAGCCGCGACGACCCGGTCACTGTCGTTGAGAGCCGCGGTCACACCGTGATCGTCGAAACGACCGCCGGAGACCGCCTCCCGATCACCAGCACCCCTGATGATAACGTGTCCCCCGACGAAGATACCCCCCAAAACTCGATCACAATTCTTGGAACCCGCAGCTGGCAGGACAAACGAGAGATCTGGAAGTACCTCACAGACTCCTTCGAATTCCCGACCGAGTTCTCGGCGGTCACCTGCGCGGCCGACCTAGACATGAGCGTCGAGGAGGTGAACCGCCGTCTCAGCGAGCTCGTCCGCGACCCGCGGTCATCGCTGGTGGTGGTGCGCGAAAGCTATGATCGGTGGACCGCCTATCAGGCCGTCAATGAAACACTATCCACCCAGGAATTCAAAACAGTCCTCGAATCCCAGACTCCGGTCGTTGATGCAGCCGGTGATGACGACGAGATCGTTTGCACGCTCCCGGCAACGACGACAGTGGTACCAAAGGCCCTCGTCGATATCGCGTCGCACGCCCGCTGGGCGATTGCGCACTTCGACGCAGGCGACGGCGAACAGCCCGCTGAGTGCACACTGACCCCACAGCGGGGTGACCACGAGTAGGCGCGCCACACCACCGCGTCCGCCGTTCGCCCGCCAACCAATCCGCCACACACCGACACCATGAGTGACAACGCTGACACGCCCGACGCTGACGCACAGCCCACGACTGAAGTCCTGGCCAAGCTCGTTCGTGAGGAACGCAAGCCGATGGACGACCATCAGTCACTGATCGCCGCACTCGAAGAGCAGCCCAGTGCGGCCGAACAATTCTGTACGCACTGTGATCATCTACCCCGTCATCAACGGAGGTTGGTAGATGACTGCCCGGGCCATTCAGAGTGGCGTGTGTTCCGAGGCTCTCCAATCGTCTGTACTGTTCGTGCACGTCAACAGGCACCCATTCAACAGAACACGCTGAATCGAGCCGGGGTCGTTTCAGATACCATCTATAAAAAGATTGCCCCGTTTCGGTTGCCGCCTATGGTGACCCCTCAGAGTGTGGTGTGCGACAGCCCGCGACGATCGCCACCCAATCGTCAGACGGCGCGATGGCTGAAATCCAAAATCGCCCAAGCGTTATTACGGAAGATGGGTTCGAGATTAATGGAAGCAAAGGACAACCCCACGGCTCACTGGTGTTCTACAGAGCAGAGGAGGAAAGGTACGACCTTCCTCCCCCCAGCTAACCACTCAGTTCTGTAGAGCCCGGGAAAATATAGCTTGCCCCCAGTCGAGGAGTGGTATCGCTGCCACTCACGCTCGACGGTATTCCCCGAGCAGCTGCAGCGCTGTCCAGCAACGGCTCAAGCGACGAAACCGCCCCATGCACGATACTCGATACATCACGACGTCCGCCCCACGGCGACCGGCTAGTGTCGCGGTGCCAGCCCGATCCCATCAGCACCCCAGTAGTGGCGCGTTCGTCACGCATGCGTCAGACAATCCGACCGACGACGCGGACTCCCCGACCGCAAACGGCGGTACTCATATTAAGGGGGGAAGCGACCGCATCGAACAGACAAAGCAGGCACTACCCAAACGGGCTCCGACCAAGAAGAATGGGGGGATCGACCGCGATCCTCCCACACTTGGCCCAACTACCTGCTTCTTGGTCGGACCCCATGAAATAGTTTGCCCCCGACTAGCGACGGCGCTGTGCAGCGCGCTCGCGCCCTCTCTCGCCTATAGCCGGGCGTTTCGGCGGTATTCCCGCGTAGTCACGAGTCTCGCTGTCTCGACGTCGCACTCCCCATAGATCGTTCGATGCTCTACATCCCCCAGCCCACGGTGTTCGCCCTCTTGTTACCAACTGGACTCCCAATTGTATCCACTCGCCGACAGTCACTCGGGGGTGTGGGGCAGTGAGCAGCCACGGACTGCTCGAGTGTCCCAACTGCCACGGGCTGTTCATCGTCGAGAAGGCCGACCAAGTCGCGATCACGTGCCCGAGGTGCCAACACACTCGGCTCCATCGGAACGTCCGGTACACCGAGACTGGCCCTGTTGCGGAGCTCCGTGAGATCCGCTCGCGACTCAATGCAGACCGAGCTGGGGAGGCGCACCCCGACCAGACTGTCGCCGAGCAGGGCGACCAGGTCTACTGGGCGCCGTCGATCAGCGACGGCTGGTCGCCCGAGTATGAGGACGTCTTCCAAACGCAAGCAGAGCAGTTGGCGGAACGCCAGCGGACGTCACAGCGTGAGGCGTTTGCCGACGAGGTTGAGTTCGGCGTCGACGCACCCGCACCGGTCCGCCCGGACGAGGACCTCCCAGTACGCTCACCCGTCGACGAGGCCAACGCGATCGAGGTCGAGGACGTTGCCGACTTGCCGGCGGTCACTAATGAGACTACCCTCGCCTTCGAGACAGCGGGCCAGACGTTCGTCGACGGTGGCCAACAGTCACTTGCAGCGGAGGTTTCCGAGCTCGAACCCACGGTGACTGAGACCGACCGACTGCTCGAAGCGCTTCTGCCGGCGACGATCGGCGGTATCGCCGATTTCGCGCGCCGACGTGACTTTGATGCGCGGACCGCCCACCAGCTGGCACACGTCCTCATTCACGAACGCGGAATCGTGGCTGGCAACGGCGCGTGGGCGCACGCCGCCGCGAAGTTCGCGTTGATCTACCAGGATAGTTCTGCAGTCGAGGGTGTTGGTGAAACGTGGTCGGACCGTATTGACGCGGTCCGCCGACGCGCTGGACTCTCCTTGACGGCAGACGGCTCCATCTCGAGAGCCGACGCCGAACGGCAGGTGACACGGGCGACGCTGCTTCGAACGCTCACCGCTTTCGCGAGCGGGCAAGATGCTGCCCGAGAGGGCTTTGGTCGCGAGGATCTCATCAGGTCCGTCGTGCCGGCGCTTGCGCTTCGCGAGCGGCCGCCCCGCCTCCGGGTGACGCTGGACCGCCGCGAGTGGCTGAACGTGCTCTCCGGCGACGACACACGCCGTATTGAGCGCCTCCTCGACGTGCTCGAGGTGCTCTCGATCGTCGTCGACGTCCGCATCACTGTCCCTGGTGGGCTCGATGGGAAGCTGTTCGGCGAGCTCGAAGAGGCGCTCCCTGTGTGGACCGATGAGCGTCTTACTGAAACCCGCGACCGGTTCCACTCCCGCAGCGCGGACGGCCACGATCGACCGGCTCCCCTCGAAGCGTATCGAGCGGCTCGCAAGTACGCCGGCCGTGGGTCCACGAAGAAGTATAGTGTCCTTGCAGCACTCTCTCAGGACGATCTCCAGCGTGCGAGTGCGGTCGTCGAGACTGGTGTGTGTCTCGCTGCAGACGGCTCTGTGTACGGCTACCTAGCCGATCTCGCTGACGCAGGATTAGCTGAACAGGTCGGACACAAGTGGCGTCAGACGCCGCTGGGTGCTGCTGCAGCGGAGTTACTGAACGACGCCCTCGTGTTGGTCCATCCTGAGCAGCAGGCAAACTGGACCGGTCTTGCTACCCCCTGCAATAGCACCAACAAGTGTAGTGCTCAGCGCCAGCCGTCCCACGGGGAGGGGGACCCCGCCGGGGAGACCGCCACCGCCGACCGCACCGACCGACTGCCGCCGACCGCCCGGTCGCTCGACCGTGATATCGCCCGCGTCAAGCCGCCACAAGGCGCTACGCACCTGCAGTACTTCGGCGAGTACGATGCGGACCACCACCGCTACAGCTCGGAGTTCCAGCACCGGGTCCTTCGCTCGCTGGCCCAAGACGCTGTTGTGACCAGTGTCGATACTCCTACCGAGGAGCTGTATCCTGCTCCCGAGTCCGTCGACCGCGACCTCGAGGACGGTGACGATCTTGGCGCGGGGAAGGTGACACAGGCGAACTTCAATTCAAAGACGGCGACACTCGTTGCACCGCTGCAGTGGGGTGGCTCTGATTCCATGCTCACGCGGCTGGGCCGGATGCTGTTCGACCCGCATCTCTGGGAGCAGATGTCGATGGACGAGCGGATCGGCGACGATCTGGGAAGGATCCCGCTTGATGGGCTCGACATCGACGACGATGTCGAGGGCTACCTATACGGCCACCAGTTCGGCTGGCTCGCGACCGACGACGATCACCCAGCTGTCGACCCGGACAAAACGGTGCGTGCGAACTGGGTGGCCCGGGTTCGCGGCCGGTGTGCACACCTACTCGAACTGCTGGCCGATGACGAGACGTACCAGAACGCCGAGCAGGGGAAGGCGCTGAAAGAACTCGGCCAGGGCATCCTCACGATGGGCACGAAACTGCTGCACGCAGTCGGGATCGAGGTGGTGTTCCCGATCCGCGTCCCGAACGTCGGCAACCTGCTCCGGAATCCGAGCGCGCTGGCGGACTTCTGTGACTTCTTCCGCTACACCGTGCCCAAGCATTTCACCTTCGGCCACCACGCAGCCAACCGACACACGGTCGAGACGGACGGCGAGCGGCTGAAACACCGCCTGTCGCTGGAGATGGATGAGACCGACCGCCACGCTGAGCCGACAGCGCAGTGGGTCATCCAGGGCGGCTCTGCGGACCCAACCGCGGCCGGCGCCGATGACCTCCGGCCGTTCGTCGAGGACGCACTCGGCGCGGTCGAGCCCCGCGAGGCGGTCGCAGAGGGCGCTGAGGACGCCCCAGTCATCGACATCAGCGTCACCTCTGCGTCGACGTACCGCTGGGCGCGAGACTACCTCGAGCGCGAGCTCGCTGAGAAGGGCTGGGAGGACCTGCGCGGCGACCGCTCTCAGTGGGTGAACCCTGACTCAGACGATATCGAGCGCCTTGCGAGAGTGCTGGTCGCGATGACTGCCCGAGGCGAGGCCTGGCGGACATCGGGCCTCGCGATCGCCGAAGCGGTCCACTCACTGCCAGCTCGCGAAGGGACCGAACAGCTGACCACTCGCGATATTGAGTACGCGCTCTCGCAGATATCTCCCGAGCACGTCCTCCCGACGCTTCCACCGTCGGCGGGCAAGTGTCTTCAGGAACTGCTCGCTGCAGACGAGCCACTGCGAGCACGCGAACTGTACGAAGAGCGTGTGGGCATCTCTGAATCGATGTGGCGGACCATTCGCGAGGATCTCGAAGGTCTGCAGTTCGTGACTCGCGAAGATGATGGCCTCTTGGTTGCGACAGTGTCTCCGTGGTGGAGTAGCCGTGATGGCGGGGTTCGAACGCTCGACGACGAAGAAGAGCTGTGGATGGCGGCGATGCACGAGGATGGCCACGTCAACTGGGGTGCACTGGTGCTCCTCGACGACGCCGATCTCCTCCACAATCCCGACGGGGCGTTCGGTGCCGACGTCTGGAAGCGCCCACCGAAAGACATCGACATCGGCGAGCTCCGAGCGCTCGACCGCCGCTTGGGAGCGTGGGCGCCGGTCATCGCGACGCTCGTCGACGAGGCTCCCGACCAAGAAGCCATGACGGTCGCGAGAGTCGGACGGCTACCTGCTGGACTCGAAAACCGCCAGACGGCGTTGGTTGCAGGGGAGTAAGACTGGCGTGAGTGTTGACTGAAACTGGGATTGCAGGGGGTAGCAAGATTTTGATGAGAGAACTGAATACTATTTCACGACCATTCAGTGGTACAACACTTCTACTCCTGAATCCGATGGATCCGAGCGACTTGGACGGCGAGACCGTCCTTGGTCTCCTCAGAAAGTGTGCCTCCGCGGTACTCGACGCTGCTGACGATCTACCCCCACGGGGAGGGGGGGTGCGTCCAATGTAAACCTCAAAAAGGTAGGCCGATCTTCAAACTCACAAGCCACGCTACCACTTCACTGCACGACACTAGTCTAGTACGGTCCGTATACTAACCAGTGGATGATAAAACTAGCCCACAATTAGAACCGGCTCGACCGCCTCAGCGCTTCTCCCGCCCCTCTCTCGTGAGTTTACATTGGACGCACCCCCGTCCCTCCCTTCGGCACACCGAGACCTCACTGACGCAGTTTACATTGGACACACCCCCCGCTACCGGACGGGCACCCATCGCGCGGACGGAAGGGTTAACTCGCCCCCGTCAGAGCAACGACTCATGCGCTCGTTCGGCGGCGACGACACCATCTTCGCCGACATGGATCGGTTAAATCCGAACACACAGACCTACCAACCCGAGACGCTCCCCGAGCGTGAGGCTGAACTCAATAACCTCCACTCGACGCTCGAGCCCGCCGCTCAGGGATACGACCCGATCAACGCGTTCGTCTACGGTCCCACTGGCCAAGGGAAAACCGTCGGGATCAGCCTGAAGACGAGTCAATTACAGCGGTACGCTGACGAGCACGACAAAGATGTCTGCGTGGTCCACGTCCGCTGCAAGGGGATGGAGAAGTCGTACCACGTGATGACGCACCTGATCAAGGCGCTTCGCGAGAAGCAGTACGGACCAGGTGAGGAACTCCCGAGCGGACATCCGAAGAAGACGCTCTTCGAGATGATCATCTCGGAGCTCGAGGCGATTGGCGGCACCGTGATCGTGATCCTCGACGAGATCGACGCCATCGGCAACGATGACTACGTGTTGTATGAGCTGTCCAGGGCGAATCCTGAGGGCGTGCGTCTCTCGCTGATCGGTATCACGAACGACTACCGGTTCCGCGACAATCTCAACGCAGACGTTCGGTCCTCGCTTGGCGAGGATGAGATCGAGTTCGCACCCTACGATGCGAACCAGCTCCGGAATATTCTTGCCCGACGTGCCGCTGGCGGCCTTCGCGATACGTCGTTCTCCGACCCTGACAACCCGTTTGAAACCCTCGAAAGCGACGTTCTCGCTGATGATGCGATCCCGCTGGCCTCGGCGTACGCCGCGCAAGACTCCGGCGACGCCCGCGAGGCGATCAAGCTCATGTTCCGGGCATGCCGGTTTGCTGACGAAGCCGGCGAGGGTGCGGTCACAGCCGAGCACGTCCAAGAAGCCCACGAGTACCTCGAGCGCGCCGCTGTCGAACGAGGTATCCGTTCGCTGCCGATGCAGCGTGCACTCGCGCTGCTGACTGTGACACAGGCGACGATCACCGGCACGAAGGCGGCAGAGACGAAGGATCTCCACGATATCTACCAGGTGTTCTGCAACGACGTTGACGCCAATACGATCTCCGAGCGCCGGTTCCGCGACAAACTCAACGACCTTGCTGACAGCGGGATCCTCACGAAAGAGACCCGCGGTCGTGGGCAGGGCCTGGGGAAGACGAACCGCTACGAGCTCGACGTGAAAATCGAGACGGTCCTCGACAACCTCGAACCGGATTCACGACTTGGCGACTTCGTCGAAGAGACGCTCCGTCCCCGACACAAATAGCAGACTGCACCGCGTCTGACGGGGGTGCGTCCAATGTAAACTGGGGGTGTGTCTACTGGAGGGGGGTATGTCCGATGTAAGGTTTGAGTCAGCGCTCTCCGCACTCGCTGGAAAACTCGACATCAACGATCGTGAATCGGAGCCCTGGGGCACGCTGATATCAACGGCGTGGGGTAGGGGGAATCGCTATTACTGGAAATGGTGGGGGTGAATCCCACCGAATAGCCGGTATTCTGGAATCCAATATCCACCGGCGCACTGATTGATCCACTGGCTCTCCTTATATCCCACAATTTTGATTGTGGGGTAATTCAGACTCCAACACACCGTTGTTCGAATAGAATCTCACTGATGATCCCCGTCCGCTCCTTGACAGGCGAACTCCCAATCAAAACATATACGATTCTTGTAATATCTACTATCTGACTTGTCTGTCTCATAGTTAGTTGTCCCAAAAAGAGAAAGTAGTATATACAGTGGTTGCGTTCTGTGGGACAATATGATCTCCAAACGCCAATTCGATGTTTTGTCAGCGCTCGTAGCGCATGAGGGTTCTAAGCTATCAATTAGTACGCTATCAGGAGAGATTAACAGGAGTTTGAGTCAGACGTCCCGACTCGTGTCTTCACTAGCGAGTGCTGGGGTTGTTAGAGTGGAAGCCACCAACGAGCAGAAGTTGGTCTCACCCGCAGAGACGAAGCCGGTCGAAGAACTGGAAACACTCTTTGTCGAATACCAGCACGTCGATTTTCCAGATCTACTCGGAGGGGCTGGGCTCACAATTCTCTACTATCTTAAGGGCCCTCACACTGCGACGGAGCTGGCCAAGTTGAGTGGCTTGGGTCGCTCGACAGTCTATCGCCGACTGGATGATCTCCAGATGGTTGGCATCGTTGGCAAACACAACTCTCAGTACCGAGTCAACGACCCATTCTCGACGCTCCCGTCGATTGCTCGGGGCCTCAGCCACCAGGCCCACCGACTCGAAGCGGAAGAATACACGAGTGGTGTGAATATCATTTGGGAGCGGCACGACGAGTACCTCTTCGCGTGTGAATCGACCGTTGATGCGGACGCATTCTATGAGACAGGGCCGCCGGCGTTCGAACAGTTCGGAATCCCGCTGCTCACCAAACAACGGCAGTACTACATTCGGTCTGACCGCCTCGCTGGGATCTCTCCTGCAGAACTTGTTTCCCACACGCTCCTCATCGACGACGGCTCACGGTATCGGACGTACTGTCTGCTGTTGATCGCTGCACAGTCGCTCGACGTTGATTCCCTTCGCGAGAGTGCAACCCAGTACGATCCAGAAGCCGCTCAGAGTCTAGTTGAGCTTGTAGAAGCGTTGTGTGAGTATCTCGAAACCGACGGCAGTCGTTCGGGCGACCAGTTCCCAGAATGGAAAGAGTTCAAACAAACCGCAGCAGACTACGAAATTGATCTATGAGTAAGCGGAACCGGTTCGACCGGGGGTATATTGAACGCGAACTCGGGCGAATCGCGGATGCGTTAGCAACTCCCGTTGATGCGTATCTTATCGGCGGCGGTGCGATGTCGTTACGTGATCTCAAGGACACGACGAAAGACATCGACCTGGTCGTTGCAAACGAAGATGGGTACAAGCGCCTGCTCGGAGGGCTTGAGTCGTTAGGATACGAGGAGGTCACAGACTTAGGCGAAGAGTATGATGCGCTCGGAGCACGTCATTGTGTCCGTAACGACGATGGGTGCCAAATCGATCTGTTCCACCGCCAGATAGCCAACAAGCTGTTCTTCAGTGACGGAATGAAAGCCCGAAGTGAGCCGTTTCTGTCGACTGACACCCTCTCCGTGGGTCTCGTCTCCTTCGAGGATATTTTCTTGTTCAAATCCGTTGCCGGCCGGCCAGACGACATCGGTGACATGGCCACACTCGTGCAGACAGGATTGGAATTCGACGGGATTGAACGAGAATTAGATCGGCAAGCTGATCTTCTCGGCGGTGAGCGATTTGTCACCTACGTCTCCGAGGCCCTCGAGGAACTAGACGAACAGGCAGGGATCCAAACTCCCCTTGATGATGTCGTTCCTGACATTCATGAACGGTATATGGATGGCTACGAACTGCAGCTCGCTCTTGATGAGACCACGCCGAAATCGATCTCCGAACTTGCCGACGAGCTCTCGCTTCCAGAAGAGGAAGTGAGGGCTCGGATCGACTATCTTGAGCAGTATGGTGTCGCAGAGCGTACTAGCGACGGTGGATACTGTGCGACGGGGCAACGAGATCGATTCTCTCGCTGATTACAACTTGGCGGCCGCCTTCGACGTTCCACGCGAAAGCGTACTTGAGAACCGAGGAAACGCGTAATCTGACGTGGCCCGATTCTATCGAAACGGAGGTTTAAGTTAGTATCATCTTGGATGTAATCCGTGCAGATTGATAGAGACGATCCCGGCCATGACCGGGTGGCGACGCTGGACATCGAGACAACGTCATTGGAGCCCGACGACGGCGAGACTGTCTCGGTTGGAATCGGTATCCACGACCGAGATGAGCCGGTTGACGAGGCCTCTGTCGAGATGTTCCACCGGAACAGTGGCGATGACGAAGCGGACGTTATCCAGTCTGCATACCGATATCTGGAGCAGCTTGACGCTGACTTCCTTGTTACCTACAACGGGAAGTGGTTCGATCTCGACTATCTCACTGACCGCCTCGAAATCCTTGGTGTCGAAGCTCAGAGACCCAGCCTCTTCAGTCCCGAGTTACACGTTGACCTAATGCAGGACGACCGCGTCGACTTGGCGCGATCTCAGGGCAAATCATTCCCGTCGTTGGAATCGTCACTGGAGGCCTACGGCGAGGATCCTCCGCAGGTAATGTGGAAGGGAGAACCACTTGACAATACTCGGTTTGGGGAAGAGCTCGGTCCGACATACCTCCAAGCCGCCCGTTTCGGCGAAACAGGAGTCAAAGCCGATCTACTGAGAACGATAGAGGAGTACCTCGAGGGAGATCTCTACGCAAACTTTCGGCTGTTCTACTACGACATTGGCGTCGAAGAACCATGACCCGATCCAAACCTACGCCACCGAACGGTGTCACCGACTTGGGTACTCAACCGGGCGTAGTGAGCGATAGTCGGTTGGAACAACTGCGCGAGTCGTTGACATCGGACCTCACTGATGACGTGTTCGAGGAATTGACACACTTCGCTCCACCTGACGAGGACACGCCACCGAGAGATGGCACCTTCCGTGAGACTGCCCTCGAGTACGTCGAAGCCTGTATCCAATACCGAGAAGAGATTCGCCCAGACTCACTACGCTCACTAGCTGAACTTCCTGATGAAGTAGATCGAACGACGACAGACGGGTGGGTGTACTACTTTAGCAACCACGGGGTCGAACACTCACGACCAATCGATGATGCGAACGAGACTAAGGACGGGAAATATCTCTTCTTTACCCCAACTGAAGCACAGAACCTCGAGGATATCGTGTTAGATGAATTCCCGAGGAGACCCTACAGCAGCGCCAAACTGCCGACGAAACTTGGGAAGAAGGAAGACTGGGTTCTGTGCCTGTATCAGGAAGACAATCGCTACTGGTACGATGTCCGTGAGGCGCATCACAATCCGCCAGACGTCCGCTTTCGGGGGTACAAGACCAACGAGGAGACGAGACAGGGAGAATACTCAGATCGGTTTGATCAGTCGCGTTCGGACGAATAATTCTGACCGAACTACGGGATATCAGAGAGTCTCTTACAAATCGTATCCCCACTCGCGAAGCACATCGGCGATCCCGCGTTCCTCAACACCGGCGAGGAACGCTGCCTCACGCCAGTCGGTCAGGTAGACATCCACCTCATGTTCTTCTTCAAACTCGGCTTTCCGGGCTGTTGAGCGCCGCTCAGTTGAATTTTGAACGTACAACTGGACCATATCGCGCTCGTCTTTTACGGAGTCCCGACGCAGCTTGTACGGATACTGATCGAGTCGCGACCCACTGTTGGTATCGCGCTCGTCGACGACCTCCTCGCGTTCCGGACGCGATTCAGGGACTGGCTCCGACGTGTTCGCATCGGCCCCCTCGTCGTCAATCTCCTCGACAGGCTCTTCCTCGGGCTGTTCGTCCTGGTCGTCGTCGCTGAATGGGTCGTTGGATGATCCGGCTTTCATGGTAGGTCCCTCACTCATGCGTTTTCGATGAACGTCGCAAGCTCACGCAGCTGCTCGAGCGTCTCCTGTTCGTAGTCGCGCTTTCGCGAGCGGTGCTCCTCGACGAGGTGGAACGGCGTACACTGCTGGCGCCAACAGCCTTCGAACAGCGACGACCGTTCACCGATGATGATCGGAACATCGTAGCCGAGTGCTTCGATCTCTTGGCGATAGTGCTGCTGGTCCGTCGTGTGTTTGATCCCGTTCGGGACGACTGCGAGGACACCGATTTCGGCACCGATCTCCTTCTCGAACCCGGTCACGAGACTCGACAGTCCCTCGATGGCGGCCATCCCCTTCCCAGACAACTCCGTCGGGACGACGAGGTTCCGCGTCGCCGCGAGCGCGTTGTAGAGATGCGGCCCCTCTGTCGCGGGTGGGTCGACGATCAACACGTCGTACTCGTTTACGAGACCGCTGTCGCGCAGCACCTCGAACAGGCGTTCGTGCCGATGGAATTCCTCACCCATGTCGTCGGCGAGGGCCTCAGCCTTATCGAGCCAGTCAGCGAGCCGTGAGAGTGTGTTGTGCGCGGGCAAGACGTCGAATCCTTCGCCGCTCCCGCGGACGAGGTCCTTGAGCGCGCCTTGTGGTCGGTCGACGAGATGGTGGGAGAGCGTATCGACGTTCTCTTGCTCTCGATCTTCATCGACGCCGAGCAACCGGCTCACGTCGCCGTTTTGTGGGTCCATATCCACGACGAGGACATCGAGCCCGTTGTCGGAGTGCGCTCTCGCGAGCGCTGCACACAGGGAGGTCTTCCCAATCCCCCCGGACTCCGAGTAGGTCGCATACGTTAGCACATTCTGAGGATCTATTCTATGAGCCTTAGTAGTTACCCTACCGAGTTAGGCTAGGTAGTTAGGCTAACTAGACTAACTACAATACTGGGCCGAATTGCTACAGAATTTGGTCGTAGCC